>CAYMUI010000034.1:0-70426 GCA_964393645.1 uncultured Desulfobacterales bacterium
CTAAGAAACATACTATTTATAACGGAACTAACCATATAAGAAGCATAAAACAAGGTTCTTGTAGAAAAATTCTTTACGGGATTTGTATAAACCCAACTTCTTATCACTTCTATTCCATCCATATATTCTCTCATGAAAAACTTCTTCTTATATCCATCAAAAACAATCCCTAAGGGGTGATTAGGAATCTCCGTCATTACTGTTACATAATGACCGGAGTTAACCAGATTTAGTGCCATTTCGTATGCCCTTGTTTGGGTAGCACCTATTTCAGGGGGAAAATACTGGGATAGATACAGTATCTTCATATCACTTTACCTGTAAGGAGAGTTTTTATAAAAAATACTAAGCTTGCACACAGGTTGCAATAAATTTTATCCTTGTTTTAAAAGATGAAAGTACTGCTTATATATCCATATCCTATTGAAAAAAGAGTCTATTATCCAGAAGACATTCAAGTTCCTCCCATAGGAATGTACTACATAGGCGCACTACTTGTAGAAAATGGGTATGAAGTTGAGATACTAAACCTTTGCGAAGAAAGAGACCCTGTAGTTATAGAGAAACTGCTTAAAGAAAAAAAGCCCGATATAATCGGATTTTCTGTGCTCAATGCAAACAGATTAGGAGCAGTAGAGATAGCAAATATAGCCAAGAGGATAAATCCCAAAGTAAAAGTGATATTTGGTGGTGTTGGGGCGACATTTCTTTATCATCACCTTTTAAAAAACTTTGACTGCATAGATTACATAGTCATAGGAGAAGGAGAGTATACATTCTTAGAGCTGATAAGATCGCTTGAATCTAATGAAAAAGATCTTTCTAAGATCAAAGGGATAGCTTACAAAAGAGACGATGAGATAATAAAAACAGAGGAGAGGGAATTTATATCCAATCTAAATGAACTACCCATACCCTCTAAGTACTTTAAGTACAGGCATTTGTGTTCAAGTAGAGGATGCCCTTGGAATTGTGTTTTTTGCGGGTCTCCTAAGCTTTGGAAGAGAAGGATAAGACTTAGGTCTCCCAAAAATTTTGTAGAAGAGATAGAGCTTTTGTATAAAAAAGGTGTAAATTTATTTTATTTTGCAGATGATAATCTAACCATAGATAAAAAAAGAACAATCGAGATATGTAGAGATATACTGGAAAGAGGATTGAACATATCGTGGTATGCTATATCCAGGGTAAACTACATAGATGAAGAAATATTATATTGGATGAGAATGGCAGGGTGTATTCAAATAAGCTATGGAGTAGAAAGTGGATCTGAAAAGATAAGAAGAAGATTAAACAAGCCTCTAAAAAAGCAAGACATAGTAAGGGCTTTTGATCTTACCAAAAGATATGGAATCCTGCCCAGGGCATACTTCATATATGGATGCCCAGGCGAAACATGGGATACCATAAATGAAACGATAGATCTCATATACGAGATAAAACCCTTAAGCTGCCTCTTTTACATACTTGACATATTTCCCGGAACAGAACTTTATGAAAGGATAAAAATGTTTTTAAACGAAGATATATGGCTTAACAGGATCGAAGGAATAATGTACTGGGAATTGGATCCTCATTTAGACGAACAGTTCATATTAAAGGCAGGAGAAAGACTGAGAAATGCGTTTTACAAAGGACTTCCAGAATTTGTAGACTCTATATGCCTTGTGGACAACAAGGAATTATATTCTAAACACGCAGACTTCTGTTCAAGACTTGCTATGACCTTTACTCATGGGGATTATTCCGGAATAGAAGCCATCCCGTTCAAGGAACAGATAGCAGAAAAATTGTATAGAATGGCGCTCAAATACGCACCAAATCTTAGAGCTTATTTGGGACTCGGAATAATGATGCAGAAAAAGAAAGAATTTGAAGAGTCGGTTAAGCTACTTAAAGAAGGAATCCAGCATTTTCCTCAAGACGAACAGCTACATATATGTCTGGGTATAAGCTACATGAACTTGGGCAAGATAGGTGAAGCTATCTCCTGCTTTCAGAAGTTCCCTTTTTCAGAACAGGCAAAAAACTATCTCTTAGAATGCAAAAGGCTTCTCAATCAAATATAAGCTCTATATCTCCTCCTCCAGGTGGAATGGAAGGATCCGGCTCTATAACAATAGAAATTCCATATTTCATCTCCAGTCTGAGTAATTCTGCCTTCTTATGATTGAAGATATAAGAAGCCACATCCTTTGGCATTACACTCCTTATTTCTTTAAGCCCTCTTTGATGAACCAAAATTTTTATCTTCCTTAAAAAGGAAACAGCAGCTGATTCCACAGACTGAACAAGCCCTCTTCCGTTACAGTATTTGCATATTTCGTAGGACTTCATCTCTACAGATGGTCTCACCCTTTGCCTGGACAGTTCAAGAAGCCCCAAGCTTGAAATGTGAAGCATTGTAATCTTTGCTCTGTCGCTTTTCAGACTGTTTTTAAGCTCTTTTTCCACCTGTTTTATATGCTTCTTATCTTTCATATCTATAAAATCTATAACAACCAAGCCCCCTATATCCCTTAATCTAAGCTGACGAGCTATTTCAGAAGCAGCTTCCATATTTATCTTAAAAGCATTAGTCTCCAAGTCTTTTGATAGTTTTGCAGATCCAGAATTCACATCTATTGCAATAAGTGCTTCTGTGGGCTGGATCACGATGTATCCTCCTGAAGGCAACGGAACTCTGTTGTTATAGATATTTTCTATTTCCTGTTCTATCCCAAAGTATGCAAAGATAGGTATGTCCCCTTTAAAAAGTTTTACTCTTCCTTGATGCCTCGGAGAAATGATTTTCATATAATTTTTTACTTCATAATAGGTTTCCACTTCATCCACCCATATTTCTGCTATGTCACTCGTAAAATAATCTCTTATCACTCTAAGGCATGTATCTTGTTCTCTGTGTAACAAAGACGGTGGTCTTTTTTTTGCGGCTTCTTTCTTTATCTTACTCCACAACCTTAAAAGTCTATTCAGATCCTTAGAAATCTCTCTTTTGCTCTGTTTGTATGCTGCTGTCCTTAACACATAACCAATTCCATCGGGCACTCTCAACTCTTCCATTATCTTTTTCAGTCTTCTTCTTTCTCTTTCATCTTCTATCTTTTTAGAAATTCCTCTTGGGCCTCCCGGCATAAGAACCAAATATCTACTGGCAATAGAGATATATGTGGTCAACTGAGGCCCTTTATGTCCTGGCATCTCTTTCGTAACCTGAACAAGTAAAGGCTGACCTTTTTTTATGACCTTATCTATGGGAGGAAAACCCCTTTGTTCTCCAGTAGGCATGTATTTTACAGAGTAATATTCTGGATGTATCTCGCTGATAGGAAGAAACCCGTTTTTTTCTGCTCCAAAATTAACAAAACATGCTTGTAGACTCGGTTCCACATGTTCTACTATACCTAAGTAGATATTTCCTACTCTCTCTTCTGTTGTGGCAGTTTCTATGTAAAACTCCTCTAAAATACCGTTCCTGACAATCGCAATACGAAGCTCTTCCTTTTCGATAGCATTTATAAGCATTATTGTGGTCATAAATTAGGAAGGCCTGCCTTTTCTTTTAAAGTGTTGGAATGCCTGATACATAAAAGTTCTTATGGCAGCTTCTCTGCCAGGCTGTACGGATGAATCATACGGGGCATCCAAGTAAGGAACCTTCATATCCGCTACAATAGGTCTTATAACAGCAGAAGTAATGGTGCTGGGCATACATGTAAATGGATAGACATTTACGACCCCGTTGAATCCTTCTCTTATGTAGTGAATTATACTTGGAATGCTAAGGCACGCTTCTGTTCCAACATCAAAAGAGTATATATCGTCTTCCTTTAGTATATCTTCCAGATGCCCTATCTTATGATCCTCAGATATGTCCAGCAGGGATCTTGCTCTTTTATACATCTTTTCCTGCATCATCTCTTGGTAAAACAGCTCTGCTCTATAGTGCATTATCTCCTTTACATACTCTTTTACCTGCTTTAGTCTCCACTGCTTAAAACTCAACCTAAAACCTATCTTGGCATCCCTTAGCCTGTCATATGTGGTATAATTTACCCATTCCGATATAGATGCATTTACACATTCTGCTCCGTATCTTTCCAAGACCTTTATAATGTGCTGATTGGCATGGACATGACACCTTACATATATCTCTCCGACTATCCCGATTTTGGGTTTCAAGGGAATTCGAGGATCTATAATGTCTTTTCCTTCCATTATAATCTCATCCAAGTGATCCATAATCTTGTTTAGATCTTTTTTTTCACCGTACTCTTCAAATACCCTTTCCATCCTGTGCATAGCTTCTTCTATAAACTCGTCTGCCATTCCCTCTTCTCTTTCATAAGGTCTTATTCTCCACAGAAGTCTATCTAAAATATCCCCTATTACTATGGACCAGTAAGAAACCTTTCTAAGATCTCTCACTTTTTCTTCTTCTATGAGACCAGCCAAAGAATATCCATCAGCAGTAGAAAGAGTGGCAATTCTTATTTCTTTAAAGTCAGGAAAAGAATCTAATACAATCCTTTGATACTTGTTGTACATGCCAAAACGACAAGGGCCATTTGATTCGGGCATGAAATATACATATTTCTTGGGATCAAACTTCTCTTTAAGTCTCTTTTTCTCTGATTCTAAAAAATAAAGAATGTCTCCTGTGGTAATCTGGCACGGAAAACATTCTTTTCCGGAAGTGTATTCCTTTCCAAGCTCAAGTCCTTTGTATGTTTCCATTACCATTGCGTTTATACCAAAACTTCTAAAAACAGCTGCGAGCAGATGTGATCCTATCCTGTTCATTTCGGGAATAAGTAATATCTTATTTTTTACATTAAACTTTCCTACCTTCTCTAAAACAGACTGAAAGTCTATTACTTTTGTCATCTTTCTTACCTCTTATGCTGCTTTTAATCCCAGTCCTTTCTGTTTTATCTCCTGCATTGCGTTGTCTATTACATTCCTGAAAGCCTCTAATCTGGTCATTACTCCCGCAACTGCACTGTGTTCGTCTAATTCTAAGATCAGATATGGCTTATCGCCCATAATATACTTATAAAAATGCTCTATAAAGGAATCTGCGCCACAGCTAAAGTTGGTGAGATGAAGTCCAAAGTAATTTGGGGTCATGCTAACAAGTCTTGCTGCTCTTAGAATCCTCGAACCAAGACCCCAGTACATAGAGGGAAAATCTGACAGATCTACGGAAGATAAGTCAATAAAATCAAGAGGAATTGCATTAAATCCTATTTTGGACAGATTCTGTCCTAATCTAAGATTTAATCTCTCATCATAGAGATTGTAAGGTCTCCCGGTAACAATGAGCAGATGTTCGTGTGAAGGGGTACGATTAATTATTTCCTCCCCTTTCTTATAGAGTTCCTTTTGAAATTCTTCTTGTTTCTCCTTCCCATACTTGATAGCGTCTAATATCTCTTTTCTGCTTATCTTAAGCTTTTTCCCTAACTGCTCGTGCAGTTCCACAGAAAGCGTGGAATCATCATATTTCATGTGTACTATAGGAGCTAAAAGACGGTCTTTTTTTATGCCCAACGCAGACCTTAACATGTATGAATTACTTTGCACCATGGGACAGTAGAAACCTACTTCAGACTTTGACGGAGTGGCCATATTTATCATACTTGGCAAAAATATGTACTTGGTTCTGCCTATAAGCTCTTTTACATGCCCGTGAGATATCTTTACAGGATAACATGTATCTATAACTATGGACTCTATCCCTACCTTTGAAATGCGCGAATTTGTAGGAGGAGTTATTACAGGTTGAAATCCCAAAAAATAAAAGAAGTAAGCCCAGAATATACCAACATGGTGCATGTACAGTGCTCTCTGCATCCCAACCGTAGGCCTTCCGTTCCAATCCAGCACATCCCCGTCTTTATCCAATATCACGCACACCTTTTTCATGTAGGAATCCCAAAGCTTCTGTCTGAATGCAAAACAGTTTTCTGTCTTCTTCCACCTCGTTCTGCTGGTCTCGTATCTTCCGCAGTCTCCTCCCCATATGCTTTTTCTTCCACCAAAATCGTATATCTTTAGTTTGCACTGATTAGAACAGCTGGGATCTGCGTTACATATCTTCTCCACATACTCCATCTTGTCATTTATAGCGCTTTCCAGTCCTCTAAAACTGCTTTCTTTTTTGCCTTCCTGTTCCATCATCTCCTGCACACTAATAGCTGCACCGTATGCCCCTAAAACCTCTCTATGGGGTGGCACAAGGATCTCCCTTCCAAGGACATTTTCAAATGCAGCCACCACTGCTTTGTTAAGAGAAGGGCCTCCCAAAAACATTATCCTTTTGCCGATCTTTCTTCTTCCTACTACCCTGTTTAAGTAATTGTAAACTATAGCATAACATAAACCTGCCATAAGATCTTTTATGTCAATGCCTCTTTGATGATATGAAACCAAATCAGATTCCATAAATACCGTACACCTTTCTGTAAGTCTTACCGGTGCATCAGATGAAAGAGCTATCTCTTGAAATTCCCCCACTATGTTTATTCCGTATTTATTGGCAAGTTCGTGTAAAAAACTTCCTGTTCCCGCTGCACACACCTTGTTCATGTCAAAGTCGAGAGGATGTCTATTTTGGATGTATATGTATTTTGAATCTTGCCCGCCTATCTCGAATATAGTGTCCACATCGGGATCTATCTCTACAGCACCTCTTGCATGTGCTGTTATCTCGTCTATTATCAGATCTGCGTTCAGAAAATCGCCCACTACATTTCTGCCAGATCCGGTAGTAGCAACACCTATTATTTCTACCTTATCACCCACTTCCTCCTTTATCACTTTTAAAAGATGTTGAGTTACTTCTATGGGTCTTCCCTGAGTGGGAACATAACATTTGTGAACTATTTCTCTATTTGTGTTTATAAGAGCATACTTTGTGGAAGTAGAACCTATATCAATCCCAAGAAACACTTTTTCTCTTTTAGATATAGGAACAAGTTTTATTTCCTCTGGTTCTGGAAAATGGGTAAACCTTAATCTGAGCTTTGGTGCAGTAGGAACAAGCTCCGTCTGTTCTTTTCTCATAGAATCTAACCTGTCCAGATCAAAGCCTGACATAAGCTTAGAGCCTTGTTCTTCCGCTTTATCCTGTCTTAACACCTGTAAGGCAACCCCGATTGCACCTATGGAAGTGCTGAACGGAGGAACTATCAGATTTGGAAAATATTCTTTAAATGCTTTTACCTGGAGTTTATTTAAAGAGAGTCCTCCTATAAAAATTATTGGCTCCTTAAGAGTGCGGGTCCCAACAATTGTGCTTATGTAATTTCTGGCGTTACCTATGTGCAGCCCGTATATAATATCTTCTAATTTCTCTCCTCTATTCTGCAAGTGAATCATGTCTGATTTCGTAAATACGGTACATCTACAGGCAACGCTTGCCGGTCTATCACTTTTTAAGCCAAACTCGATAAAATCTTTTAATACATCATCAATCTGTTCCTGAGAAATACGCACATCCTCGGAGTACATCGAAGTGGCAAGCCTTTGGGCTTGCTGATCAATAAACGAGCCTGTTCCAGAAGCACACGGGCCGTTGGCATTAAAATATTCCAGCTCCCAACCTGAATCTGTGTGATTAATCTGAAATAGTTCTGTATCCTGCCCGCCCATAGATATGATGGTTCTTACATTAGGCACCACCTTCAATGCACCCAGTACCTGACTTATGGTGTCAAACTCATAATGGGTGTTCAGCCTCTTGCTTAGCTTTCTTCCATGATTACCAGTAAAAGATATAGCTCGGATATTATCTTTTCCAAACTTTTCATATATCTCCTCTACCAGCTTAAATACAACCTCTTCTATCCTTCCAAAATGCCTTCTGTAAGGAGCTTCATACACTATATCTTCATTTTGATCGACCACCACACAATTTACGCTTACCGAACCTGCATCTATACCCACATAAAATTGCTTCCTGCTCATCTTTGCCCTTCCTTTGAAACATAATAAGTATCACCCAAGTGTTCATATTCGGAGATCATGCCCTTTATCAAGAGCCCCTTTATTATGGAACGAACCACACTTGTATCTACTCCTAAGGCATCTGAAATATCTTTGTCCCTCACAGGTCTTCTTTTTATCATCTCTAAAATAGCCTGCGTGATATCTCCTTTAACTTCTTTGAAGGCAGACCTGTAAGTGTGAGCTATTATCTCTGCCTTACTGCCTAAAAACTTGCGGATCTTTTCCAGTCCCTCTCTGTCTACCGCAGTTACCACCCTTTCTGAGGGTGGTCTTACCGGCGTGTTTATTTGTATCTTTTCAGGATTTATTTTGTCAATCACCTCTTTTAATGGGTTCAATTCATCTTCATTATCATTTATTCCCTTTAACACAAATAGTTCTAAAAAGATCTTTCCTTTGTATTCACTTCTCAATCTGATCAACCCATCTATTACCTTTTCTATGCTTAACACAGGGTGAGGTCTGTGAATAAGTTTATATGTCTTTTCAAATATACTCGTAATAGTGGGAAGTATTATATCCACGCCCAGTACTTTTCTTCTTACTTCATCCCTCCACAAAAGAGAACCATTTGTGAGAAGGGCAATCTTGGTATCCGTTATCTTTTTTATCTCATATACAAGCTCGTCCAACTTGTTATAAAGGGTTGGCTCTCCAGAGCCAGAAAAGGTGATCACATCAAAAGAGTCAGATAACACTCTTTTTCTAAGCTGTGACAATATATCTTCTACAGGAAAGAATTCTTTGCACTCCACAGTCTTATTTGTGGTTCTTCCCACTTGACAATATATACAATCGTAAGTGCAGGTTTTGAAAGGTACGAGATCTATCCCCAAGGAAAGACCCAACCTTCTGGAGGGAACAGGACCAAATATACGAGAATCAGTGGGCTTCATCCCAATTTTTTCCAACGCTTATATCTACTTTCAAGGGCACACGCATCGGGTAAACCCCTTCCATTTCTTCCTTTACCATATTTTTTACCTTTTGCACATCCTTTTCAGGCACTTCAAAAACCAACTCATCATGTACTTGCATGATCATTTTTGTAAGAGAACTTTCTCTCTTAATCCTTTCGTGAATATTAATCATGGCTTTCTTTATAAGATCAGCAGCAGTTCCCTGGATAGGAGTATTTATTGCCATCCTTTCTGCTTCTGATCTGATTCTGTGGTTTTCACTATTTATGTCTGGCAAGTATCTTCGTCTGTTAAAAAGAGTGGTAACATAGCCGTTTTTTCTGGCAAATTCTATTATATTTTCCCTAAATTTTGCTACTCCTTTGTACTTTTCATAATATCTATCTATGTATTCCTTTGCTTTTTTGTAGTCTATTTCTATCTCTTCACTTAATCTCTTAGGACCCATTCCGTAAATTATTCCAAAGTTTATTGCCTTTGCAATCCTTCTTTCCTCAGCAGTTACCTCCCTTCCTTTTACTCCCAGCACTTCCTTAGCGGTTTTGGTATGAATGTCCTCATCGTTTTTAAAAGCATTTATTAACTCTTCATCGTTTGAATAATGAGCAAGGATCCTGAGTTCTATTTGACTGTAATCAGCAGACATCAGCAGATACCCATCTTCTGCTATAAAAGCCTTTCTTATCTGTCTTCCTTCCGGATCTCTTATTGGTATGTTTTGAAGGTTTGGATCACTGCTGCTCAGCCTCCCAGTTGCAGTAACGGTCTGGTTATAAGAAGTGTGAATCCTGTGGGTCTCAGGATCAGCCATACTTATCAGGGCATCCAAGTAAGTAGACTTTAACTTAGATATTGTTCTGTACTGAAGCACAAGGGATGGTACTTTGCTGTTATATGCACACAACTTTTTTAACACACTTACATCGGTAGAATATCTCTTTGTCTTTTGCGTCTTTTTTAAAGTGGGAAGTTTTAGCTTCTCAAAAAGAACAAATCCGAGCTGTTGAGAAGAATTTATGTTAAAGCGCATTCCTGCTTCTTTGTAAATCTCTTCTTCTATCTCTCTTAGTCTATTCTCGAACTCCACGGACAATTTTCGTAAAAGATCCACATCAACTTTTACTCCGGCCATTTCCATGTCCATAAGGACGGGAACAAGCCTCATCTCTATATTGTAGAATAGCTCTTCATTTTTATCTTCTTTCAGCTTTTTTTCTAATATGTCTTTAAGTCTTAAAGTATAGTCCGCATCCTCACACGAATACTTAACAGCAGTGTCAATACTTACTTGAGAAAAATCTTTTATTCCTTTTACTACCACTTCTTTGTATCCTATCATCTTGTGGCCAAGATAGTATTCAGTTAGGTAGTCCAAATTATGTTGTCTTAGGCCAGGATTTATTACATAAGAGGCGATCATGGTGTCAAAGTGTATCCCTTTAAGTTCAATCCCATGAAGTCTCAATACTTCGGCATCATATTTTATGTTGTGACCTATCTTCTTTATGTCTTCATCTTCCAATATCTTTTTAAGAGGTTCTCTAATTTCGTCTAAGTTCAATTGTTTTTGAATTCCTAAGTAATTATGAGCTACAGGCAGATAATATCCCTTACCTTGCTCCCAAGACATGGATATACCCACAAGTTTTGCTTTAAAAGGATTTTCACTTGTTGTTTCGGTATCAACTGAAACAAAACCTTTTTTCTTCACATCCTCGACTATTCTGTTTAGAAGCTCGAGATCATCACACACCCTGTAATCAGTCTTTTCCTCTTTTCTGGAAATAAACTGACTCAAAAGCTCTCTAAACTCAAGCTCTCTGAATATCTGCACCAGACCTTCTCTGTCAGGCTCTTTTATTTTCAGCATATCAATATCCCAATCTATAGCAACATCACTATTTATCCGGGCAAGTTCTCTGCTTAAGAAAGCAGAGTCTTTGTATTTTATAAGGTTTTCTTTGAGCTTTCTTTGAGTTATTTTGCTTATGTTCTCGTATATCCCTTCTAACGAACCAAATTCTCTTATCAGTTTGACAGCCGTTTTTTCTCCAATACCTGGGACTCCGGGAATGTTATCAATGCTATCTCCTGCCAGCGCCAAGACATCCACATACTTAGACGGTTCAAAACCAAGCTCTTTTTTTAGCTTTTCATAATCGGTCTTCTCATCTTTCATAGTATCCCAAATAACAGTATCAGGGGTAACAAGCTGCTTGAAATCTTTATCTCCTGTAACCAAAACTACTTTAAAACCATTTTCTTGGCATCTTTTTGACAGAGTAGCAATTATATCGTCTGCCTCATATCCTTCTAACTCAACTATTTTTATTCCCAGCTTATTAACTATCTCCTTTATCTTTGGAATCTGTACACTTAGATCTTCAGGCGTAGGAGGGCGATTTGCCTTGTAGTCAGAATATATCTTGTGTCTAAAAGTAGGACCTTTTGCATCCAGCGCAACCACCATATACTCTGGCTTTTCTTCGGATAAAAGCTTTATGAGCATTCTGGTAAACACATATATAGCATTGGTGGGAAACCCTTTTGAATTAGACAAAGAACCTACCGCGTGATATGCACGGTGTATATAAGAAGTTCCATCTATTAAGTAAACGGTCTTTTTATCTGGCATATTCAATAGCCCTTGTCTCTCTAATAACAGTAACCTTTATCTGACCTGGATAGGTCAATTCCTTTTCTATTTTTTTCGCGATATCCTTGCAGATCATATACGCCTCATCGTCACTTACCATGTCCCCTTCTACAATTACTCTAAGCTCCCTGCCAGCTTGAATAGCATAGGCTTTTACCACTCCCTTGAAAGACAAGGCAATCTCTTCCAGATTCTTTAACCTTTTTATATATGTCTCAAGCATTTCTTTTCTTGCCCCTGGCCTTGCACCTGAAAGAGTATCTGCTGCCTGAACAAGAATCGCCAAGATGCTTTTAGGAGGCACATCTTCGTGATGGGCAGCAATAGCGTGAACCACTTCTTCAGATTCTCCGTATTTTTTTGCCAGATCAGCACCTATAAGTGCGTGAGGGCCTTCTACTTCATGATCCACTGCTTTCCCAATGTCATGTAATAATCCTGCTCTCTTTGCTTGTTTTACATCCATTCCAAGCTCAGACGCCATTATGCCACATATGAAACTTACTTCTATGGAATGTTGCAGCACATTTTGGGCGTAACTGGATCTGTACTTAAGCCTTCCCAAAAGTCTTATGAGTTCGGGATGGATTCCGTGCACTCCTACATCAAAAGCGGCTCTTTCCCCTGCTTCTTTGATAGCTTCCTCCACCTCTTCTGTTACCTTTGCTACTACCTCCTCAATCCTGGCAGGATGAATTCTTCCATCGTATATAAGCCTTTCTAAGGCGATTTTGGCCACCTCTCTTCTTATAGGATTGAATCCAGACAGTATCACCGCTTCTGGGGTGTCATCTATAATAACATCAACCCCTGTAGCAGCCTCTATAGCTCTTATGTTTCTCCCTTCTCTTCCTATTATTCTGCCTTTCATCTCTTCATTGGGTAAATGAACCACAGAAACCGTTTGTTCCGCCACATATTCACCAGCATACCTCTTTATGGCAAGAGCGAGAATCTCTTTTGCTTTTTTATCAGCCTCTACTTTTGCCTCGGTTTCTATTTTACGAACCAACTTTGCTGCCTCATTCTTCGCCTCTTCTTCCATGGACTTTATAAGAAGTTCTTTAGCCTCTTCCTTGGACATTCCGGCTAAGGATTCTAACTGTCTTTTTTGCTCATTTTTTAACTCCTCTATCTGTCTCCTTTCCTCTTCTAACTTTTTAATGATTTCCTCTACCTCTTTTTCCTTTTGTGCAACCCTTTCTTCTCTCTTTTCTATTTGATCTAACTTTTTGTCTATACTCTCCTCTTTGTGCATCAGTCTTTTTTCTTGAAGTAGGAGCTGCTCTCTTTTATCTTTTGCCTCCTTTTCAAATTCCATCTTCATTTGATACAAGAGGTCTTTTGCTTTTAGCTCTGCCTCTTTTTTTATATTATCCGCTTCCTTTTGAGCTTGAGAAATCAGCTTTTTTGAATACTCCTCCAACTTTTCAAGCTTGCTTTCTACAAGCTTCTTTCTCACTAAAAAGCCTATAGGGATGCCTAATATAAACCCTAACCCCACAAAAATAACCACATGTGCACCTGTCATCTTGTATCACCCCTTAAATATTTTATTTAAGGAGCAGGCAAGTTAGGAGAGGATATAGGGAAATGAGAAAAGGATACGATAAGTGTTTAAATCAACAATTGATTTTGGTTTATAGGCAATTAACATTTTTTCTTTACTAATTTGAGTGACTTTAAAAGTCTTAATTATATCAAAGGGTTTTTTATTCCCCTATGTCCTCTCCAATAGCAGAGTCTATACTATAACTTATTGCCTGCACCTTTTTTTGTCTTTTTATTTCTTCCTTTAATAATTTTAAATATTCACTTGCTATCTCAAAAGCAGCCAGTATAGCGATCTTTTTTTCTGTAAGCCCCTGCACCGAGTTTCTTATTTCTCTGCATTTTTCATCCACAAACTGAGCTACCTCTATTATTTCTGTTCTATCCAAATCACTCTCTATTATATATTCGTTATCTAAGATCCTAATTCTCACTCTATTTGGCACATCCTATTCCCCATTCTCTTCCGTATCTATCTGATCAATTTTGCTTAATACATAACTGATCCTCTCTCTGGCTCTCTCCTTGTCTGCTTGAAGTCTTTCTACTTGTTCTCTTAACTCCATTATAAGCTGCTCTTGATCTTGGACTTTCTTTTCTAAAGAGATTTTGTCCTGCTTTAACTTATTTACGAGCCTAATAAGACGGTCAATCTTTTCCTCTAATAACTGAAACTGGTCCGTTTCTTCTATTGTATTCTCTACTTTTTCTTGCTCACTTATATATTCTTCCATATACATATTCACACTCCTTTCAATTTTTTTATACAGAATTATAATATCCTTTACAGATTAAAAGTCAACAAAAAAGGCAAGTCTTTAAAAAGACTTGCCTTTTTCTCGCTTTTTTGTCTTTTAGTTTTTAGTTACTCTTTAATCCTTCCGGCTACTTTCAGCCTTGCCATTGCTCTTCTTAAGGCTGCTTCAGCTCTTGCAATATCCACCCCTTCTTTCTGTTCTAACCTCTTCTGAGCTCTCTCTAACGCCCTTTTTGCTCTTTCTACATCTATTTCCTCTGCTTTCTCTGCAGCATCTACCAAAATAGAAACCCTGTTATTAGAAACTTCGGCAAAACCCTCCATTACAGCACAGTATTCTGTTTTACCATTCACGGTATATCTCAACTCTCCTGGCACTATACCGGACAGAAACGCTACATGATCTTCCAGTACCCCAAACTCTCCTTCAATTCCAGGAGCAACCACCATGTCTACTTCTTTACTTACCAATACCTTATCGGGTGTGATTACCTCCAAAAATATTTTTCCCATGTTCAAAACCCCTTTTTAACGAGATGCCAGCTTTTCTGCTTTTTCCACCGCCTCATCAATGTTTCCTACCATGTAAAAAGCCGCTTCAGGAAGATCGTCGTGCTTGCCCTCGATAATCTCTTTAAACCCTCTTATTGTCTCTTTTAATGGTACATATTTGCCCGGCGTACCCGTAAACTGCTCTGCTACATGGAATGGCTGGGATAGAAATCTTTGAATCCTTCTTGCTCTCGCAACTATCAGTTTATCCTCTTCTGAAAGCTCTTCCATTCCTAATATAGCGATAATATCCTGCAAGTCCTTGTATTTCTGTAATATCTGCTGAACCTGGCGTGCCACCCTGTAGTGCTCTTCTCCCACAACTGCTGGATCCAAGATCTTAGATGAGGAATCCAGCGGGTCAACAGCAGGATATATACCTAACTCTGCAATAGGTCTTGAAAGAACAACCGTTCCATCTAAATGAGCAAAAGTAGTAGCAGGTGCTGGGTCAGTGAGGTCATCTGCAGGCACATACACGCATTGGACAGATGTGATAGATCCTTTTTTCGTAGAGGTGATTCTTTCCTGAAGCTCTCCCAAATCTGTCCCAAGAGTTGGCTGGTAACCCACAGCAGACGGGATACGTCCTAATAGTGCCGAAACCTCCGCGCCTGCTTGGGTAAATCTAAAGATGTTGTCTATAAATAAAAGGACATCCTGCCCCCTTTCGTCTCTATAATATTCAGCAGCAGTAAGTGCTGACAAAGCAACTCTTGCTCTTGCCCCCGGTGGCTCTGTCATTTGCCCGTATATAAGAGCTGCTCTATTTATAACTCCAGATTCTTTCATCTCTAAATAAAGATCATTTCCCTCTCTTGTGCGTTCCCCAACTCCAGCAAATACGCTTATTCCTCCGTGCTCCATTGCGATGTTGTGAATCATCTCCATCATAATAACTGTCTTGCCAACTCCAGCACCTCCAAACATTCCCATTTTGCCACCTCTGGGGAATGGAACAAGCAGATCAATAACCTTTACTCCTGTTTCTAATACCTTGATGGTAGTATCTTGCTCTACAAGAGCAGGCGCTGGCCGATGAATAGGATAATATATGTCCGTCTCTACAGGACCAAGTCCATCCACAGGTTTACCCACCACATTCAGCACTCTTCCGAGTATGGCATCTCCAACAGGCATCATAATAGGCTTGCCCGTGTTTTTTACTTTCATTCCTCTTACAAGACCGTCTGTAATATCCATTGCAATGGTTCGGACCACATTATCTCCTAAGTGCTGGGCTACTTCTAAGGTGAGGTTATCCTCTGTGTCATCAATAGCAGGATTAGTAACAAGAAGTGCGGTTAAAATTTCGGGGACATTCCCGTCAGGGAATTCTACATCAACTACAGGTCCAATAACTTGGACTATTCTTCCTACATTTACTATTTCTCTTTTCATCATATATACATCGCCTCCCTTTACAAATTATGCCTTCTTTAAAGCCTCTGCTCCGCCTACAATATCCATAAGTTCTGCTGTAATGGCAGCCTGTCTGGCTTTATTGTATAGAAGGGTAAGGTCCTGAATAAGCTCTCCACAATTCTTAGTAGCATTGTCCATAGCAGTCATACGAGCCGCATGTTCACTGGTTTCATTCTGAAAAAAAGCATTCATTATTTGAACACTTATATGCTTAGGTAAGAGCTGAATCAAAAGCTCTTCTGGCCCTGGCTCACATACATATTCTCCACCTTTTGCCTTTTCAATTTCTACTTCCGGAGGTTCTACCGGAATAAGCTTAACCATGGTGGGTTCTTGCCTAAGCATACTGATAAATCTACTGAATATCATATTTACTTCGTCAACTTCTTCCATTAAGTAGCTGTTTATAATTTTATCAATGAGCTGGTTTATAAATTTCATATCTACTTTTCCGTATATGTTCACATAACTTTCTCGAATGTTAAACCCTTTTTTTGAAAAATAATCTCTACCTTTTTTCCCAATAAGGATTAAGTCACACTTAATACCCTTTTCTTCCTGGTCTTTTATCCATTCTTCCGCCTTGTTTATCAAGTTGGTATTAAAACTGCCACACAACCCTCTGTCAGCAGTAAATAAAATCAAAAGACTTCTTCTTATCTCCTCCCTTTTCACTAAAAGGGGATGAATATCGGGTTCTATCCTGCTGGCTATATGTCCTAACACCTCGCTAAACTTTTCAGAATAAGGGGCAAAACTTTCCGCGCGAGCCTGAACTCTCCGCAACTTAGCAGCTGCCACCATGTTCATTGCTCTTGTAATCTGCATTGTCTTTCTAACAGCAGCAATCTTTCTTTGAATATCCTTTAATTTTGCCATAATTCAATTCCCCTATTCAGAAACACTCGGTTGAAATACATTTCTAAATTCGTCTAATGCTTTTCTTAACTTCTGATCTAATTCATCGCTTATGTCACCTGTCTCTTTGATCTCTCTCAGGATTTCAGGATATTTCGTTTCCAAAAACTCCAACATCTGTTTTTCATACTCTGATATTGCCTCTACAGGCCATTCATCTAAGTAACCATTTGTTCCAGCAAAAAGTATTGCAACCTGTTTCTCCACAGGCATCGGCTGATATTGGGGTTGCTTCAGTATCTCTACCAATCTCTGACCTCTGGCAAGCTGTTTCTGAGTCGCTTCATCTAAGTCACTACCAAACTGAGCAAATGCCTCCAGTTCTCTATATTGAGCCATTTCTAACCTTAAGGTTCCTGCCACCTTTTTCATAGCCTTGGTTTGAGCCGCACCACCAACTCTTGAGACAGAAAGTCCCACATTAATTGCAGGCCTTATACCCGCAAAGAACAGCCCGGGTTCTAAGTAAACCTGACCGTCAGTAATAGAAATCACATTTGTCGGAATATATGCCGAAACATCTCCTGCCAATGTCTCCACAATAGGCAGTGCAGTAAGAGAACCTCCACCTTTTTCATCGCTCAACTTCGCTGCCCTTTCCAATAGTCTGGAATGGTTATAGAAGATATCTCCTGGATACGCTTCACGGCCTGGCGGACGTCTTAACAGCAAAGACACCTGCCTGTACGCCTGCGCCTGTTTTGAAAGATCGTCATACACAATTAAAGCGTGTCTTCCTGTGTCTCTATAATACTCTCCTATGGCGCAACCTGCATATGGAGCTATGTACTGAAGAGTAGCTGGATCACTGGCACAAGCAGCTACCACAGTAGTATATTCCATTGCTCCGTATCTGGTAAGTATATCCACCACCTGAGCCACAGTGGACTTTTTCTGTCCAATAGCAACATAAATGCAGAAGATATCACTATCCTTTTGATTTATTATAGCATCTATACAGATAGCTGTCTTTCCGATCTGTCTGTCCCCAATGATTAACTCTCTCTGTCCCCTACCTATGGGTGTCATCGCGTCTATGGCCTTGATTCCCGTATACATTGGCTCGTTCACAGGTTGTCTTTCAACCACACCCGGAGCAATCCTTTCTATTCTTCTGAATTCCTTTGCTTCTATGGGTCCCTTTCCATCTAATGGTCTTCCTACAGGATCTATTACTCTCCCGATTACTGCTTCACCAACTGGAATTTCTGCAATTCTTCCGGTCCTCTTTACTATGTCTCCCTCTTTTATGTGAGTATCCTCTCCCATAATCGCTACACCGACATTATCCTCTTCCAAGTTTAAACAGATACCATAGATTCCACCGGGAAACTCCACCATTTCCATTGCCATAGCATTCTCCAACCCATAAACACGAGCTATACCGTCACCCACAGAGATAACCGTTCCTGTTTCTCTTAAATCTATCCTTTTTTCATAATGTTTAATTTGATCTCTAATGACCTTGCTTATTTCTTCTGCTCTTATCTCTACCATTATCTCCACCCACTCCTTTTTAAAGATTCTTTTAGCCCTTCTAATTGGGCTACTATGCTACCATCTAATATAAGATTTCCTATTTTTACCACTACTCCGCCTATAATAGACTCATCTATCTCCGTTTCCGCCTTGATCTTCTTTGAAGTAAACTTCTCGAGCGCAGCTATAAGCTTCTCTAAGGTCTTCTTTCTAATAGGTCTGGCTGTTATAATCTTCGCTCTTGCAATCCCGAGAAATTCGTCCAGAAGAACAGAATAGTACTCTGAAATTTCGAGAATCCTGCCTATTCTCTTTCTTTCCACCAGCACTCTCAAAAAGTTATTCACCACTTCAGAAAATCCCGCCTTTTCCAAGACACTGTCCAGAATCTTCATCCTTTCTTCTATAGAAAATATAGGGCTCGCCAGGACATTGAAGAAATCCTTATTTTCTGAGCACAGCTTAGCAAATTCTTTCAATTCATTGCCGTAGCGCTCGTAATTCCCGTCTTCTCTTCCTATATCCAACAATGCTTTTGCGTATCTTTTGGCTATCTTGGATATTCTCAATGTATACTCTCCATTTTTTCTATAAATTCTTGAATCAGTTTATCCTGATCCTTATCCTTAATAGAGCTACTGATAATCTCTTTTGCCCTTTCTGTAGCAAGATCTACTATTTCTGCCTTTAACCGTTCTTTTGCAGCTTCTATCTCTTGTTGAATGGTCATATCCGCCTGTGCCATAATTTGAGCTGCCCTTTCCTTAGCCTCAGCAATAATCTTTTCTTTTTCTCTTAATCCCTCTAAGCGAAACTGCTCAATAATCTCCTTTTTTTTGTCTTCTATTTCCTTAAGTTTTGATTCCAGCTCATCTGCCTTTTTCTCAAACTCGTATTTCTGTCTTTTTAGCTCCTCAAACCTCTTTTTTATCTCTTCTCTTCTTATCGAAAAGAAGTCTGTAATTGCCATCCTTTTCGCTACTATGTAAAGTATAGCCACCATAACAGAGAAATTAAGCAATCTATACAAAAAATCTGTAAAAGCAGAACCATTCGCTCCTGCCTCTTCAGCAGCCATACCAACAGAGGAAAAAAGGAAAAAAGTAGCAATTAAGATATATTTCATACTCTTACTCTCCTTCCTAATATCCGCTCTGCCAGTTCTTTTGAAAATAAAGCCACCTCTTTTTGCAGCTCTTCATGGATGACCATTAATCTCTTCTCAAGCTCTGCCTTGGCCTTTGAAAGCTTTTGCTCTACTGTTGCATATGTCTGTTTTAAAAGCTCTTTTTCGTATTTAACAGCCTCTTCTTTTAAAGCCTCCCTCTCTGACAAGCCCAGCTTTTTTGCTTGTAAAAGGGCTTCTTCTATCTTTCTTTGTCTTTCCTCCACCTGTCTTTTCATTTGCTCTATTAGTCTGTTAAGATTATCAAATTCACCGTTTCTCTTTGCGAGTATATCTCTTATAGGCTTATACAAAAAGATGTTTAAAAGGAAAAGAAGAATCAAAAAATTGATCATCTGAATAATCAATGTAAAATCCGGATAGATCGTCATCTCTTTCTCCCTCAACAACCCGCAAGGCTTTTACAAAATAAAAATTTATTTGTCAACTAATTTTGAAATACGGTTTCATAAAGGTGTCTTAAGTAAGGTAGATAATTATCTCCTTTTTGTTCAACATCGTCCATATATCTTTCCAGCTGTCTCGTGAAAGACTCATCCACAAATGGTGCCAGTTTTTTGTTTTTTTCTATGATTTCCTGAACAGATCTGCCCAGTTTTGTAGGTATAAGGAGTCCCTTCTTTTCTATCACATATCCTCTGTCAAGCAGTTTCTGAATTGTCACAGCATAAGTGGAAGGTCTTCCGATGCCTTTGTTTTTCATCTCCTGAATAAGGGATGCAAAATTAAAGAGAGCTGTAGCGGGTCTATAAAAAAGCTCTTTATCTTTAACATCCAAAGACTCTTTTTCTATTTCAGAAGTTTTTACAGGAATTAACAAGTTGTTACCATCTTCGAGAATCTGGGTGATTAGTTCGAGTTCTGTTTCTCTGTCTTCTGCGATCACTCTGAGCTTTGCCTTTTCTAACTTTGCAGGTTTCATTTGAGATGCCATAAAATGTTTAAAAATCAGATCATAAAGTCTTAAGTGTTGATAGGTTATGTCTTTAAGATTAAAAAGGCTCTGTTCAAGCAATTCATCTGCACTGACGGGCTTTGTCGGTCTTATGCATTCATGGGCTCCTTCTGACTCTGAAAAAGATCTAAGTTTAAGAAAATCCTCACCAAAATGTTCTTTTATGTATACGGATGCTATACTTAGACCCACATGTGATACTCTTATACTATCAGTTCTATGGTAGGTAATAAGACCTGCTTCAAAGAGATCCTGAGCAAACTGCATAGTCTGTTGAGGTGAAAACCTCAACACAGAAGCAGCCTCTCGCAAAAGAGAATGGGTACTAAATGGCTGGACATTAAACTGGTCTGTCTTCTTTTCAAGAACTTCTATCCGCACCTTTTTTACGGATTCATAAAACTGGCGAGCATCTTTTACATTCTCAAATTCGAAGTTTACTTGAAAAGTGTCAAGTTCGAGTCTTACGGTAGGTATTTTTTTCTTAGATTCTGTCTCTCTCTTTATTATCCAGCTTAAAACAGGGCTTTGAACCCTTCCCGCACTAAGCCAGCTTTTCTGAAACGTCTTCTGTAAATATTTTGAAACCTCAAATCCTATCCATCTATCAGCGATCCTTCTTAACAGTTGGGCTTTTACAAGATTAAAGTCAACGGCTCTTGGATTATTGATGGCTTCCATAAAGGCTCTTTTTGTCACTTCATGAAATTCTGCCCTTTTTATATGCCTTTGATACGGTCTTATGCTCAGCAGAATATCGTATGCTATCTTTTCTCCCTCTGTATCAGGATCTGTAGCGATGAAAACTTCGTCCACTTCAAGAGCTATTTCTCTCAGAGCCTTGATAACCTCTTCTCTATATTCGTCAATCACTTCAAACACTGGCAGAAAACCACCATTCTTTGTAACAACTCCGTAAAGTCCCTCCGTTTTATTCAGGTCAAATATGTGACCTCTTGAGGCTGTAATGATCAGATGTCTTTGCTGAATAGGAATTTCATAGATTTCGAGTCTGTTGATCCTTCTTCTTGAAGGATTCCCAAAAAACTGGGCTATTGTTCTTGCCTTATTGGGGGATTCAACAATTATTAATGTGCTCTTTATCTTCTGCTTAGTTCCATCTTTTCTGAATTCCTTTTTTCTGTCCTCATCTATTTCCCTTAGGGTTTTTTCTATGTCCACCTCCTCTATGCTTTTGAGTTGAACTTCTTCGCTAACGAATCTCAGTTTTTTTACAAGTGCGTTTAATGCCTTCTTATCATCCACAATTATGTAGCTTAAACCTCTTGTAAGCCTGTCCATAAACAGCCTTGAAGTCCTTCCAGATGCCTGAATGTAGCCGGTTATGTCCGGAATTACGGCTATGAGCTGGCCCTGTTCATCAATTTTAAGAGGCACATCTTCTGATTCCTTTATTTTACTGAGAAAGCTTTTATCCTGAAAAAGTAAATCCAAAAATCCTATTAACTCAAAAACTGTCTTCTGAACTTTGGAAGGAAGTTTTTCATAAGACGGGGTTTTATAACCTTCTATCTTCCGAAACTGCTCAGTTAACTCTCTTATCTTTTTTTTGTCAAAAACAGAGCTCTTTGAAAGATAGGGAAGAATAATCCTTAACAGAGTTATCAAAGATGAGAAGGACTCTTTGTATCGAAGAGGAAGCTCAATTCTCGGCACCCCAATAAAAATTGCATACCTAACCCTTTCAGGAAGATCAATTCCTCTGGCAAGAGGATTGTTATAACTGGAAATACCAACAAGCACTTGAAGTTCCCCTTTTTTAAATCCCTCTAAGTCCTTCTGCTGATAAGTACCTGCCATTATTCCAGCTTTTCTTAGATTGTCCAGGTATTCATCGAGTTTTTTACTGTAAACAGAACTTAAAAATACCAGACCCCCCTCCCCAAACTCTTTTATCAGCCTAAAAGAGTCTTCAAAAACTCCTTTTTCAGGAAAAGCAAAGCACTCTACTATGTTCCTCAGCATCACTGCTGGCTTTCCAACTTCAAAACCCAATATTTCTCTCAGAAGAAAGACTTTTTTCGAACGAGGTCGGGAGGTTGCAGAAGAAAGAATAAGAGAACCTTTTACTTTTCTCTGGATCTCTAATATCCTGCTGTAATCCTCTTTTTTACTCAGATACCTTATAGCCACATCTATATCTTCCTTATCCAAACCCATAAGATAAAAAATTTTGTCCAAATTCTTTGCTGATTTTAAAAGACTGTCCACATCGTCCACAAATATCAAATCAAAGAAAGATCTCGGAATTATTTCGCTATTTTTGTAAAGAAACATTGTTGTGGTTATGAGAAGATCAAAATCTCCCAGTGCAATCTTCTCTTTTATCTC
Organism: uncultured Desulfobacterales bacterium; assembly: GCA_964393645.1. Taxonomy (GTDB): domain Bacteria; phylum Desulfobacterota; class DSM-4660; order Desulfatiglandales; family JALVZP01; genus JALVZP01. The sequence continues at coordinate 22,765 of CAYMUI010000034.1, forward strand.
TTTTCTATTGGAAAGGGATGACTTATAGATGAGTATCCTTTCTTTAACAAAATCTTTTAATCTCTCATAAGCTTGAGAAACAAGCAGTTCTGTAGGAAAAATAAGGTATACCTTTCCGGAAAGAGAAAGCGTGTAAAGAGCTAAAGCAAGTCCAAAGGTGGTTTTACCTATTCCTGTGGGAGCTAACAGTGCAAAAGAACGATTATTTAAATACCTCACTGCCCAGCTCTGCTGGATGGAGTAAGGCTCATCTCCAACAAATTCCTTGAAGATATCTTTAAATTTTTCGACTTTTTCCCACAGGTTACAAACCTTTGTAAAATTTCCGCTCTTTAAATAAGAACACAAATCTTCACTTTTCACCTCCCGAGAAAGACAGTTTTCACAAACCAGACCATTAAAAAGTCTTACCGAGGATATAATACCCCCGCAATTAGGGCATAAGCCCTTATAAAGGGCAAGCTCTTCCATATACTTAGAAAATTCCTTCCTTAAATCTTATGATCTTCAAAAAAGAATCCGGCTTAAGACTTGCCCCTCCTACAAGGACACCGTCAATGTCTTCTTCGGACATCAGATCTTTTATATTTTCTGGTTTTACACTGCCTCCATACAGAATTCTCACAGCAAAGGCCTTTTCTTCACCAAACTTTTGCTTTAACCACTCTCTTATAAAAGAGTGCACCTCCTGTGCCTGAGATGGAGTTGCAGTACGCCCTGTACCGATTGCCCATACAGGTTCATACGCAATTACAAAAGAATCAGGTATATCATCTCTGTTCCCTATTGCTCCCTCAAGCTGCGTTTTCACTACAGTAAATGTCTGTCCACCTTCTCTTTGTTCAAGCTTTTCTCCCACACAAAGTATAGGATACAGACCTATCTCTAAAGCCAGATCTACTTTTTTTGCAATTTGAGAGTCTGTCTCTTGAAAAATTATTCTTCTTTCTGAATGTCCAATAATTACATGGGTACACCCTACATCCTTTAGCATCAACCCAGAAACCTCTCCCGTAAAAGCGCCCGTTTTTTCCCAGTGCATATTCTGGGCACCTAAATAGAGTCTGCTATCCCTTAGAACCAGATTTATAGGATAAAGATAGGGGAAAGGGGGAGCAATAAGGATGTCTCTGTCTTCTATGTCCAATACTCCATTAGCTATTTCTTTTGCCAAAGAGATAGCTTCCTCAAGAGAAAGATTCATCTTCCAATTGCCAGCAATAAGAGCCCTTCTCTGCATCTTCCCCTCCTTATTTTTCAGCCATATATATAGCGAGATCCACCATTCTGTTAGAATATCCGAATTCATTATCATACCACGCTATCACTTTCACCATGTCACCTATAACCATGGTGGAAAGCGCATCTACAATAGATGAGAAACGAGAACCGTTAAAATCAACAGAAACCAAAGGTTCTTCGCATACAGAAAGGATTCCTTTTAAGTATGTTTCTGATGCCTCTTTTAAACTGTTGTTTACTTCCTCAACACTTACTTTCTTGCCCAGTTGTGCTACCAAGTCCACAACAGATACATTTGGGGTAGGAACCCTGATGGCCATCCCGTTCAATTTTCCTTCCAGCTCAGGCAATACCAAAGAAACTGCCTTGGCAGCACCTGTGGTGGTCGGCACCATAGACACCGCCGCTGCTCTGGCTCTCCTCAAGTCCTTATGCGGAGCATCTAATATGCGCTGGTCATTAGTATAAGCATGGGTAGTGGTCATAAGCCCTTTTTCTATGCCAAAGTTCTCCAAAAGAACCTTACATACAGGAGCCAGACAATTTGTGGTGCATGAAGCATTTGAAACTATGTGATGCTTTTCTGGATCGTACTTTTCGTGATTCACTCCCATAACTATGGTTATATCTGGATCTTTTGCAGGTGCAGATATTATCACTTTCTTTGCTCCTGCTTTTATGTGCCCTTCTGCCTTCGCCCTTTCTCTGAAAAGTCCCGTGCATTCCATAACAATGTCAACTCCTATTTCGCCCCAAGGTATCTTTTCAGGTTCTCTTTCGGTGTAAATCCGAATGTTTTTTCCATTTACTATCAACGAATCTTCAGTATAGGAAACCTCGGCATCCAGTTTTCCGTGTACAGAATCATACTTGAGAAGATGGGCCAGCGTCTTAGAATCAGTGATATCATTTATTGCTACAAATTCGATCTTATCATTACCAAGACCTGCTCTAAATACCATTCTTCCAATTCTTCCAAACCCATTTATTCCCACCTTTACTGCCATAGCACACCTCCTTTATCTTTTTAGATTCAATGCCATAACAATGGCATCTTCATGGGTATCTGAATAATACCCTTTTCTTACGCCCACTTTCTTAAAACCTAAGTTTTCATAAAGAGAAATGGCGCCCTTATTGGAGGGTCTTACTTCAAGCCATATCTTAGATATATTGTTTTGTTCTGCTGACTTTATCAGCTCTTTTAACAAAAATTTTGCCATGCCTTTTCTTCTCATATCAGGCCTGATCGCAATATTCATTATATGAACCTCGTCTAAAACCGTCCAGAAACAGATGTATCCTATTAAATCTTCCTCTTCGATCAGCCCCCACATGTGAGAATAAGGGTTATTTAGCTCATCTACGAACTGGGTAAGACCCCACGGAGTTATAAAAGAGCTCTTTTCTATAGACAATATATCCTTTTGAAATCTTTTGAACACTTTCTTATCTATCTCTATAACAGAAGGCATCAAGAAGAAAGGAGCTCTCCAGCCAAAGTTATACTCTCCCTGCCCGCTATAGCAGCCCTTTTGCTCAATTCTTCTAAAGAAACTCCTTCTCTGTCTTTTGCTATTTCTATAAGCATCGGCAGGTTCACACCTGCCAAAACCTCAACCTTTTCTTTTTCCAAAAAAGGAAGACTAATGTTACACGGAGTTCCTCCAAACATATCGGTTAGTATAAGTACTCCCTCACCTCTGTCTAATTTTTTTATCTTCTGGGATATAACTTTTAACAGTTCTTCACTTTCCGTAGATTGTGTTATAGATACGCTATCTATGGCTTCAAGATGTCCCATTATAAGCTCAGCAGCATTTATTAATTCTCTGCCAATATCGCAATGAGACACTATTAAAATGCCTATCATAGACACAACCACCCCTTAAACAGATATTTCTTTATCTGCCTCTGTGATTATTTTGTAAATCTCCTCTTTGGACTTTGCTTCCATGAGTTTTTTCCTTAGCTTGTTATCCTTCAGGAGCTTAGCTATACGAGCCAATATGTGTAAATGCAAACTTGATGAGTTTTCAGGGGCAACAAGCAAAAAAAATAAATGTACCGGTTTATTATCAATAGCTTCGTAATCAACCCCTTCTTTACTCCTCCCAAAAGCAAGAAGAGGGCTCCTCAATATGTCTATCTTTCCATGCGGAATAGCTATTCCTTCTCCTATCCCGGTGGTTCCAAGTCTTTCTCTTTCTAAAAGGATCTTAACTAACCTGTCTTTTTTAAGCAAAGGTTCGTGTCTACAGATTACTTCGGCTAACTCTTCCAAAACACCGGTTTTGTCCTTTGCTTTCAATTCGGGTATTATGTCGTCTTCTTCTATTATTTGTCCTAATCTCATACGACTATCCAACAGGTTGAATCAAACCAAGATTTCCATTTTTTTTCTTGTATATCACATTTATCTGATTGGTATTTGAATTTCTGAATACCAGAAAATCCTGATTAGAGTAACTGAGTTGCATGGCCGCTTCTTCTGGATCCATAGGTTTGGCCTCCATCTCTTCTAATTCTATAACAAATTGATCCGAAGAAAACGCTGCTTCTTCCTCTCTTTCAGCAGATGTTATCTCTGACTGCCATGTTTCTGATCTTCTATTCCTTATCTTTTCCATGTATTTTTTCACCTGTTTTTCTAACTTGTCTGCTACCTGATCAATAGCAGAGTACATGTCTTCAGTTTCTTCCACTGCTTTTATCCACGTGCCATTAAGGTTAAGAGTAACATCTACCTGATGCCTAAATTTCTCCACACTTAACACAACACGAGCTTCTGCAGGAAAATCTAAGTACTTGTCCAACTTGGATATCTTCTCTATGGCGTAATCTCTGAGGCTATTCATTGGCTCAGTATGGCGAAATGTTACTGTAATCTCCATAAACAACCTCCATCATTTATTTTTTACATCCTTCTTTTTTTGGAAGAAAGGATGCCCAGCTCTTCCCTGTACTTGGCCACCGTTCTTCTGGCAATCTTTACATTATACCTCTTTTCCAGTATCTGTTTTATCTCTTCATCACTGTAAGGCTTTTTCTTATCCTCATCTTTTATGATTTTTCTGATATATTCTTTAACACTTTTAGAAGAAACCGACTCCCCATTTGTACTATTAATAGAACTGGTAAAAAAGAATTTCAATTCAAATATACCTTGAGGAGTATGAACATATTTGTTAGCCGTTATTCTGCTTACGGTAGACTCGCTCATCCCTATATCCTCTGCCACATCTTTCAGTACAAGAGGCTTTAAGTATCCTATACCATATTCTAAAAAGTCTCTCTGAAACTTTACAATACTTTTGGTAACCTTATATATAGTGCTCTGGCGCTGATATATGCTTTTTATGAGCCAAAGAGCAGAATTAAACTTTTTCTTTAAATAGACCCTGTCCTTTTTGCTTAAGAGCTCTTTTTTTCTCAACAATTCTCTGTAATAAGGATTTATTCTTAAAACAGGTATGTCTTCCTGATTCAGTACCACCTCGTACTCGTCTCCTACCTTTATAACATACACATCCGGCACAATATATATTGTTCTTTCATCAAAGTATTCAGAACCGGGCCGTGGATCTAAACTTCTTATCACCATTACCGCAGAAATTACATCATCAGTGGTCACCGAAAGTTCTTTTGCAATTTTTTCATATCTTCTGTTTTCTATATCTTCGAGATGATCCGTTATGATTTTTTCCACCAGCGTACCACCTAAATTATAAGCTCGAGCCTGAATCAGTAAACATTCCTTAAGATCCCTCGCAGCAACCCCTACAGGATCAAAGTTTTGTATAATCTTTAAAACCGCTTCCACCTTTTCAGGAGAAGTTCCAGACAGTTTTGCTATCTCCTGAACCGAGGCTTCTAAGTATCCGTCTTTATTTAGATTTCCTATTATGTAAGTGCCAATCTTCTTTCCTTCTTCATCCAAACCGCTTACATTTAACTGCCACATAAGATGAGAGAAAAGATCCACCTTTGATGCTGTAGTACTTTCAAAAGAGGGAAGTTCTACCTTTCCAGGATTTATAAGCCTGGACTTATCGTCATACCAGTATTCATTCTGGTATTCTTCGAAGTATGCGTCCCAGCCCGCATCGTAAGATTCTGTTTCTGGCGATTCAGAATCAAGATTCATTTCAGACATCTCTGGCTCTCTTTCCTCTAACACTGGATTAGCCTTTATTTCCTCTTTTATCAGATCCAACAACTCTACCCTGGAAAGCTGAAGCAGTTTTATGGCCTGTTTTAACTGAGGAGTGAGAACAAGCTGTTGTTTTAAATAGAGATTTTGTTTTAACCCTATTTCCATTTTTTAGTATGAAAAATCCTCTCCTAAATAAGAATCACGCACTCTCTTGTTCCGCACTATCTGATCAGGTGGACCGAAATCTATGATTTCTCCGTGACTTATAACATACGCTGACTCGCATATACTCAATGTCTCTCTTACATTGTGATCAGAAATCATAATACCTATTCCTTTATTTTTCAACTGCCTGATAATCTGCTTTATTTCATTTACAATTATAGGGTCAACCCCTGCAAACGGTTCGTCCAAAAGCATGAATTTTGGCTGAGTAATAAGGGCACGAGTGATCTCAAGTCTTCTCCTCTCACCGCCCGAAAGAGAGGAAGCCTTTTGTTTTGCCAAGTGTTTTAAGTTCAACTCATTTAAAAGATTTTCGAGTCTTTTCTTTCTTTCCTCTTTATCGATCTCGAGCAGCTCCAGTATGATCATAAGGTTTTCTTCTACAGTAAGTTTTCTGAAAACAGAGGGCTCCTGTGGAAGGTAATATATTCCCTTTCTCGCTCTCACATGCATCGGCACATATGTGATCTCCTCCTCGTTCAGGTAAACATGTCCTCGTGTTGGCTGCAGCAGTCCTGCTATCATGTAAAAAGTTGTGGTTTTTCCAGCACCATTTGGGCCTAACAGTCCTATCACCTGACCTCTCAGAAGCTCTATTTCCACATTGTTAACCACTCTTTTGCCATTAAATTCTTTTACAAGACCTTTGGCATACAGTCTGTCCATAACTGTCATTTCTTAGATTTTGGAAATATCACTGCCTTCACAGGCTTATTTTTGGAACTTTCCACAATGCTTCTATTTTGTTTCAGATAAATTATTATCCTGTCTCCCTCCACGAAGTCTTTTCCCTGTTTTACTACAGGCTTTCCGGTTAAAACCAGCTTGTCCTGATTCTGATAATATACCGCTTTACTGGAAGTGGCTATACCTCCCTGTTTTCCTCTGTAGATCCTTACATTTCCTGTACACACAATCTTGTGGATCTTGGATCCGGTTTTGGTATTAGACTTATTAGAAGCAAGGTAATAAACCACCATCTTTTCGCATCTTATCTTCAACTCTCCCTGAGTAGCCACCACATTTCCTGTAAAAGTTATCCTTTTTAGTTCGTCATCTATCTCTAACCTATCAGAGTTTATAACGATCGGGATGCTCTTTTTCTTTACCTTAGACAGAACATCTATTGCCTGGCAACAGGACACCAAATAAGAAGAGTACAGGGTAAGAAACAAGGTGCTAATGAGAAGTTTTTTGAATAATACTTTTGACATCTGAAAGAACCTCTATCTTTTTTCTTTTTAGATCCAGAACAAACCCCTTTCCCCTGATGTTAAAAAATGGGCCTTCTATTTTAACAGGATCATCAGAATATGCCCGGGATGTTTTTTCGTTAAAGACCAGACGATCAGTGTAAAGCCTACAATTCTTTCCATCTGTTGCTTTGATATTACCGCTTAGGAAGATAAGACTCTTCTGTCTTTCATATCTTCCCTTTTGACCTTTTAGATCAAAGGTTTTCTCCCCTTTTGAGGTTACTGTCAGACAGAAGTCAAAAAAGAAAATAGTGGATCTATCCTTAGAAAATCTCACCTTTTTTGCGTCCAATTCCCATTTTGCCCCTTTCTTGGGATCGTCGTGAACATAGTGGACATCCTTAAGCTGTAGAGCATAGGGAGGAATCATGGCTATAGTTTTTGAACTTTTTATTATGTTCTTGCGACCATGTACAACATAGTAAGTTACTATTAAAAGCGTGAATCCCAGCCCTAAGATAGGCCAATAACGTTTTATAAAATTCATCTGTCTTTCCTTCTTACTATATCGTAGATCTCCATCAGAGTTTCCAAAATAGGTTTTACATCCTTAAGAGGCAAAGAGTTAGGGCCATCACACAGTGCACTGTCTGGATCAGGGTGAATCTCCATAAATATCCCGTCCGCACCAGCTGCAATTGCTGCCCTGGAAAGATGAGGTACAAATTGTCTCTGTCCAGCAGACCTGTCACCTGCTCCAGATGGAAGCTGAACACTATGGGTAGCGTCAAAAACAACCGGATACCCAAATCCCTGCATCACAGGAATGCTTCTCATGTCAACAACAAGATTGTTGTATCCAAAACAAGTCCCCCTTTCGGTCAAAAGTATCTTATGATTTCCCACCGAAGAAACCTTTGCGATCACATTTTTTATGTCCCAAGGCGAAAGGAATTGCCCTTTTTTTATGTTTACAGGAAGGCCGGTCTTTGCAGAGGCTATTATAAGGTCGGTCTGTCTGCATAAGAAAGCCGGTATCTGAATCACATCTAAGACTTCGGAAGCTTTTTTTACTTCTTCCTTACAGTGCACATCAGAAAGTACGGGTAAGGCAAATTCTTCTTTCACTTTTTTTATTATTTCGAGTCCTTTTTCGATCCCTGGACCTCGATATGAAATGTGAGAGGTTCTGTTTGCTTTGTCATAAGAGGTCTTGAATATAACGGGTATAGAGAGTTCTTCTGAAACATCTTTCAAAAACTCTGCTACCTCTAATGTAATTGCTTCACTTTCTATAACACAGGGTCCTGCTATTAAGAAAAGCGTGTCTCTTTTTTGAAAGATCTCGTCTATGAACTTTTTAGCATCCATCTGTTTTGTTTTGCCTCGATTTTGGTTTTATTATAATATAGGCATGTTTCATTTTCTACTACAAAGGGGGATAAAATGAGTATAAGCAAAGAATTGCTCGAAATCCTTGCCTGCCCAAAATGTAAAGGGGACATAATCTTAGACGAAGAAAAAGACAGACTTATATGTAAAAACTGTAAACTTTATTACGAAATAAAAGACGGGATCCCCGTTATGCTGATTGAAGAAGCCAAACCTCTTGAAGACTCTAACTCGTAGGATACACATATAAATACACAACATAAGCAGAATACAACAGCAACAGCACAAGACCATCTTTTCTGTTGATGACGAGATCATGTCTTGCCATAAGATATGGCATAACACTTATGAGTAACATTATTACATAATCCACCAAAAGTCTGCTCTGAAAGATACCACCGGGAATATATATTGGTCTTACAAGAGCGGTTATCCCTAACACGCACATTATGTTGAAAGCATTGCTTCCTATGAGATTGCCTATGCTTATATCCGTATGCCTTTTATAAGCTGCTACTGCTGAGGTAGCCAGTTCAGGAAGAGAAGTTCCAAATGCTACTATACTGAGACCTATAACCTTTTCACTAATTCCAAACATTCTCATTATATCTTCTGCTGAATTTACCACGAGCTTGGCTCCTAATATTACTGACAACATTCCGCAAGCAAGCAAAAGGATGTTTTTTATTATAAGACCCGTTTTTACTGTATCCTCTTCTAAGGGCTCTTCTTGTATGACAGAATGTTTTTTGTCTTGCAGATAATTAAAAGTAATGTATGCCACAAGAGCACAGAACAGGACAAATCCTTCAGGCCGAGAAATCTTGGAATCCAAGGAGATCAAAATTAAAAATACAGAAATCCCCATCATTACAGGGATATCTCTCTTTATCACTTCTCTCTGACATGCTATCGGATACAGGAGACTCGATATTCCAAGAATCAAAGCAATGTTACATATATTACTGCCCACAACATTACCTATAGCAATCATATCTTTGCCTTTTATTGCAGAAATTACGCTGACCAAAAGCTCCGGAGCAGAGGTTCCAAAAGCTACCACAGTAAGTCCTATAAGAAGAGGACTCAGTCCCAGAAAAACGGCCAGCTTGGAAGCTCCTTTTACCAACAATTCAGCCCCTATGTACAAAATAAAGAAACCCGTGATAAGAGAAAGACATGTCAGCCACATGCTTTATGTTTAGCAAAAGCTGTGGTAAATTAGCAAACTCTTTTTAAGGAGCGATTTTATGCTCGAAACCTATTTTGAGATAAAGAAAAGGGGATCAGATCTAAAAACAGAACTCATAGCTGGTGCCACCACTTTTTTAACAATGTCTTACATCATAGTGGTAAATCCCATGATCTTAAAAAAAACGGGAATGAGTTTTGATGGGGCTTTATTTGCAACAGTTTTGGTCAGCTCTATTTCTTCAATTCTTATGGGACTCTATGCAAATCTGCCTTATGCCCTTGCTCCTGGAATGGGAATCAATGCTTTCTTTACATTTACTCTGTGTTACGGGATGGGAATATCTTGGCAAGCAGCACTTGGAGCAGTGTTTTTGTCTGGCCTGGTTTTTGTTTTGCTTACCATAACAAAAGTAAGGACAGCAGTAGTTCAGGCTATTCCTGAATGTCTGAGATACGCAGTGGCAGCGGGTATAGGATTGTTCTTGGCCCTTATAGGTCTCTCAGAAGTAGGTTTTATAAGGACAGGTGCAACAATAGTAAGTTTTGGAGGTTTTAATCCAAACACCCTGCTCTTTTATGCGGGTCTCATTATTACTTCGGTATTGGTGGCAAAGGGAATAAAAGGCGCTTTACTTATTTCCATCTTTATAAACTCTGCTATCTCGATACTTATCTCTATAGTTGGATTGAAGTCAGGGCTTTTAAAACACCCTATAGCCCAAGTTCCTGTAAATTTTATCTCTTTACCTAAGCCAGAATTATTTCTTAAGTTTGACCTGCTCGAAACACTAAGGCTGGGAATGATTGCTCCTGTCTTTACTCTCCTTTTTACAGACATGTTTGATTCTATCTCCACATTTGTAGGGGTAGCCCATGTAGGCGGGCTTGTTGACAAAGATGGCCAGCCTCTAAATATAGACAAAGCGCTAATGGTGGATGCCCTTGCTACCGTGTTTTCCGGGATTTTTGGCACCTCTTCTGCCACTACTTATATAGAGTCTGCTTCAGGAGTAAAAGAAGGGGGAAGAACAGGAATAACAGCAATTGTGGCAGGACTTTTATTTCTTCCGTTTATGTTCTTAAGCCCGATCTTAAGCCTTATCCCTTCTGTTGCCACTTCACCGGTGTTACTAATAGTGGGGGTATTCATGGCGCAGGCACTCAGAAATATAAAGTGGGATCGCATGGACGAAGCTATACCTGCTTTTGTGGCTTTTATATTGATTCCTCTTACCTACTCCATTACTCAGGGAATTGTATGGGGATTTCTGACATACACTTTTTTAAAGGTGCTTACTGGAAAAGCAAAAGAAATCAGCACCACTCTTCTGGTAATCGATATATTTGCAATAGTGGCTTTGATTTTGTTGAAATAAATTTACACATTAGAGACTATCACACAGTCACCAGCCTTTAGCCCTTTTATGATCTCAACAGAGTCTAAGGTCGTGATACCAGTTTTTACCTTTACTTCCTTTATCTGCTTTGTTTTTTTATCGAGCACCTTTACAAACTTACCATCATCTTTCACTATTACGGCCTCTATAGGTACCATCAATGCCTCGGGATTGCTGTACACTATAACTTCTAAATTGGCGGACATGCCGATGCAAAGTTTTTTACGCTGATCTGAAGTAAGATGATCTACTGTAACCACTACTTCAAAATATGGGATCCCTTGTTCCGAAGAAACGCTTGCTTGAGAAGAAATGCTCGCGATCTTGCCTTTTAGTCTTATATCAGGGAAGGCATCCCCAGTAATTATTACATCTTGCCCTTTTCTTATTTTACTCACATCTACTTCATCAACAGATGCTTTTACAGAAATCCCTTCCATGTCTCCAATAGAGATCATGACCTCGCCCTGATCAAAAGAAACCCCTTTTTCCACTATCTTTGAATGATCCTTATCAGAAGATATCTGAGGAATAATGATCACCCCAGAAACTGGAGCATAGATCTTGGCATTATTAAGCTGTTCTTCCAGCTCTTTAAGCTTTATCCGTGCGTTTTCCATCTCGATACGGGCAATACTCACATTTTGTTTGTTTCCCTTATCTAAGACAGAATCGAGCTCCTCCTTAGCTGCTATAAAATCAAGCTCTGCGTTCTTTAACTCTCGTTTGGCTGTTTCGTATTCATTTGCAGGGATTATCCCTTTTTCATACAAACGCTTTGCTTCTTGAAATGACCTCTTTTGCGCTTCTAAAAACAGTCTTGCTCTTGTAACGGCACGACGAGCCTGTTTGACTTCTGGACTGTTTTCCCAGTTTTCTAATCTTTTTAATTCTTGTAATGCCTTTATGTATGTTATCTTTGCACTGCGATAATTAGCTTCTATTTCTGAGGTATCCATTTCTATCAAAAGCTGTCCTTTTTTTACATACTCACCGTAATTAAAATACTTCCTTTTTACTTTTCCTCTGAAAGGACTCACTATGTTTAAGATTCTCAATGGTCTTAAATTTCCGGTTAGAGAAATAGTAGATTGAACAGGAGTTGGAGACACAGTAAAAATCTTGATCGGCTTTTTAGACCCTTTCACAAACCTTGCTTGTGGCACTTCGGTTGCAGGATGGAACTTCTTATTCCACACATAAAAGCCTGTTCCCAAGAATAAAACGAGTACAAATACGGTGGTAATTGCTCTTATAACCTGAACTTTCTTTAACGCAGATTCTAACTCTTTCTTACTTTCTTCTAACTGAATGTATGCTTGCTGTAGTTTTTCGTGATTTTTTTTCAGTTCTTCAGTAAGCTTTACCTCTTTCTCTCTGAGTCTTTCTATCTCTGTTATATCGCTGAATACAGCTATTACTCCAGCTTTTTTTAGCTTTCCGTCTTCCTTTTCGTGAAGAAAAGAGGTTGTAAGAGAAAGAGTTATAAGAGAGCCTCCTCTGTTAAATTTTACAGTCCTATGATGACTTATATGAGATTCGTATATCGCATCTAAGATCGCCTGATTAAACTCATCATTACCTTCTAACATGAGAAATACTTCAGCAAATGTCTTTCCTATCGCATCCTCTCTTTTAATGCCTAAGATAGAGGAAGCAGCAGGATTAAAAGCAATGATCCTGCCGTCTAAATCAATAGTCATTACTCCATCGCTCATGTTTTCAAGTATGTTTTTGTATATAACCTCTTTTACCACGCCCTATTTCCTCTTTGGCTCTACTGTTATGTTCCAAGTCTTCAAGGTTGTTCCTAACACTCTATCCAGATTTGTAACGGCATTTTCATAGGCAATTATTGCATAAAGTTCATTGTTACGGGCAGCAATTACATCATTTTGAAATGTGAGAACCTCGAAATTTGTGGTTCTCCCAGCTTTTAACTTTTCTTTTTCTATTCTGAGCTTTTCTTCTGTCAGCTCTCTTGCCCGTCTTGCCAATTCTACCTGTTTTAGCTTCATGTTCACATCTCTTATGGCATCCATAACTTCTATTTCTATGTTTTCCTTTATTTCCTTTAAATTAATCTTGGTTTGCTCTAAGTTTATCTTGGCATTCAAATAAGTCTGTTTTAAGGTAAGATCTCCAAAAGGTATGGTGAGACCAAAACCCACATACCACTCTTTCATAGATGCATTAAAGGTGTCATTAATAGCACTGAGCATACCTCTTTTATCTCTTCCTGTTATGTTATAACCACCTTCTAAGTAAAGATCCCATAGCCTGTTATTCTTCGCAACTATTAAGTTTGTTTTGGCAATTTCTAAGTTTAAAAGGGCTATTCTGTAGTCTGGTCTGTTTTCGAAAGCCAGCTTTAAACATTTGGACAAATCAGGATGAACAGGGGTCACCTTTACTATGTCAACCGGGATAATCTCAGTATCCTTATCGATGTCCAAGACCTTGATAAGATTCAGTCTGGCAGAATCAAAGGCATTTTTTGCTTTAGAAAGATTAAATCTTTGGGTAGCCAGATTTGCTTCTGCCTGCACAATGTCTACCGGCGCCATTCTTCCAGCTTGAAGAAGCTCTTTGTTCATCTTTAAAATCTCTTCTGCCATCTCTAAGGACCTTTTGGCTATCTTAAGCTCCTTGTAAGCTTGATAAAATTCTCTATAAGCCAAGATCGCAGAGGTTATCACTTCGATTAAGGTCTCTTTTAAAGTAAGCACATTTATCTTTTCAGTAAGTCTGGCGATCTTTAAAGAAGCAGTAGCAACCGGAATTCCGGCTTTTTTTAACAGCGGTTGTTTAAAGTACAGCTCGATAGACGAACCGTAGTCTTGCTGTGAAATATCCCCCATGGTGCTCTGAGCAGTATTACTCCATACAAAGGAAAGCTCACCACCAGTGGGTATTCGTTCTTTTATTGTGAAAGATATGCCACCTTCTGTACTAAAACTTCTTTGTGTTCCTATCTGATTGCTATCATACTTAAAAGAAGGTGTAATAAACAAATCTGGTACAAATTCATCTTCCGCAACTTTTAGATCGTATCTTTGAGTTATTCTTGAAAGATAAGCATTCTTTATTGTCCTGTTGTTTCTCAAAGCAAGTTCCACGCAGTCGGCAAGACTCATGCGTATCTTTACTCTTTTGGCTGCTAAGGAAACCGAAGAAAAAAAATAGATTGCGCCAACTGTCAAGATAACAAAAACGACTATATTTTTACCCTTCATAACTTACTCGGACTTAAGTGCAGCTATAGGATCCAATCTTGCAGCTTGATTAGCAGGATAAAAACCGAAAAAGAGTCCGACCAATGTTGAAACTCCAAATCCCAGAATTATCGCCAAGTAAGAAATCATAAATTCCCATTTTGAGACTTTAGAGATTATATACGAGGATATAATTCCCAAAAAGATTCCCATTATGCCACCTATAAGACACAGTATCACCGATTCTGTTATAAACTGCATCTGGATGTCCTTTTTTCTCGCACCTAACGCCCTTCTTATCCCTATTTCACGTCTACGCTCAGTTACAGAAACAAGCATGACATTCATAACTCCAACACCACCTACAAGCAGGGATATACTTCCTATAGCTCCAAGTAAAAGGGTGAAAAGCTTCATCTGTTTTTCCATTTGTTGTATTATCTCTTCAGCACTTCTTATATCTATATTTGCTTTTGGAAGTTTTCTTTTAAAGAAATCGATTATTTCCTTTTTAGCTACAGTATAGTGAACGTCTGAGCTTATTTTTACCATGATGTCGTTTATTTCAGCATCTGAGGTAATCCTTTTGACAGTCTGTATCGGTATAAAGATAGCGTGATTTATCCCGTAAGGTCTCATACCTCCTGTGGGAACAGCTCTTAGCACTCCTATTACAGTAAATAAGTGCCTGTTTATCTTTATTTTTGAACCCAAAGGATGAACAAGTCCTTTGACCTTCAACTCGTCTGCTCTTCCACTGCCTAAGACACAATAACAGCTCATTCCGTCAAGATCACTGATAAAACGCCCTTCTTTAAGCTTTAATTTGTTTATATCCATGAAGGAGCTGGTAACCCCAAGCAATTTTACATATGATCCTTTACCCTTATAATTTAACCGGCCACTGGTATCGATGTATGGTGCCACAGCTACAATTGAATTACAGCACTTCGTCATCTCGTGGACAATTTTAAGCGAAAGCTTTTTACTTTTATGAGGAGATGAAAAACCAGACATCTTATTTATCAGAAGTATATCTGTGCCCATATCTCTGAATTGTTTTAGTGCTTCATGTTCTACTATCGTACCTATTGAAACCATGGCTATAACAGAACCTATCCCTATCATAATGCCAATCAATGCGAGCAGTGTCCTCTGCTTAGCACCGTACAAGCTTCTTGCAGCTTCTTTTAAGATGGCTGTAAAAATCATCTTTCTTCTTTAAGAAGACCGTCCTCCATCCTGATTATTCTTCTACATTGTTTTGCAATATTCATATCATGGGTAATAATAACGGTTGTGATTCCCTTTTCTTCGTTAAGTTCGATGAAAAGATCCATTATTTCCTGACCAACTTTGCTGTCCAATGCGCCTGTTGGCTCGTCTGCCAGAAGAATGGAAGGTTCATTTACTAATGCTCGAGCAATAGCTACTCTCTGTTGCTGACCTCCTGAAAGCTCGTTAGGTTTGTGATAAGCGCGTGTGTCCATCTTTACTTTCTTTAAATAATACCAGCAACGCTCCTGAATCTGCTTTTTGTTTAATCTGCCACAATAAATAAGAGGAAGTGCCACATTTTCTATTGCTGTAAGTCTGGGAAGGAGATAAAAGGATTGAAACACAAATCCTATTTTCTTATTTCTG
Organism: uncultured Desulfobacterales bacterium; assembly: GCA_964393645.1. Classification (GTDB taxonomy): domain Bacteria; phylum Desulfobacterota; class DSM-4660; order Desulfatiglandales; family JALVZP01; genus JALVZP01. The sequence continues at coordinate 38,426 of CAYMUI010000034.1, forward strand.
AGTACAGAAAGCTCGTCATCGTTTAGTTTAAATACATCCTTTCCTTCCAAAATATAAGAGCCTGCTGTTGGTCTATCCAGCAGACCCATGATGTTCATAAGGGTAGATTTTCCGCATCCAGAAGCACCTATTATGGAGACCAGTTCCCCTTTTTCTATTTTTAAAGAGATTCCCTTTAGTACTTCTACACTTATTGGCCCTATTTTGTAGGTCTTTCGTATGTTATAAAGGTTTATCATTCATCTGGAATCAGAATCCTGTCTCACAGAAGTAATGCCCGTTTTTTCCTTTTACAACAAGCCAACCCCCTGCTTTTACATAGACTTCAAAACATATGTCTTCCCGGGGAATTTTATCTTTAAACACCTGAAATGACACATCCGCATCTCTCTTACCGCTTTTATTACAATCCCTATTTGACCAATGACAACACGCCTTCTGACCCGGACCAAGCTTGGCACGAAACTTTTTAAACTTTCTGCCTCCTTTCACTTGATATACTTTAATTCCTATATCTGTTTTGTTATAAACACAGAAAGCATGTGCATTTTGTATCGTAAAAAGTGCTATCAACAACAACACCATACTGCTTAACCTCATAAGCCACCCCCTTTTATCCTTATGTCTTCAATCTCACTTAAAAGCCTGCTTCACAATGATAATGCTTGTTTTTCCCCTTTACTACAAGCCATCCTCCTGCCTTTATGGGAAAATTCTGGCATATAAACTTGTAGTCACCATAGTAAACATCAAACTTTAAAATAGAATCTTTCTTTCCTTCCTTGTTACAATCTCTGTTTTTCCAATTACAGCAGGCTTTTTGCCCCGGCTTAAGGCATGAAGCAAAGAAACTTTTACCAAACTTACCTCCTTTTACTTCTTCAACAGCCACAGTTGTATCGCTAAAATTGTAAACGCAAAACGAAAACGCATGATCCACAACGAATAACATTACTGCCAAAAAAACGATTAAAACCATCTTTCTTTTCATCCCACTGTCCTCCTTCGCGCGCTTTTAATAATGCCCCTCACAGAAATAGATCTTTGTTGTTCCGAACCTTTTTATCTCAAGCCACCCGCCTGCCTTTATAGGATAGTTTTCACAAATCTTGCCTTCTACTTCAAGACCTGCAGGATCATAGTAATAAACAGTAAACTTAACAATAGAGTCTTTTTTACCACCTGTATTACAGTCTTTATTTTTCCAGTTACAGCATGCGTGTTGCCCTGGGTCTAAGATGGCTCGAAAATCTTTTAAAAGTTTACCTCCTCTTACCTGTTTAACTTTTACTTTTACATCGATCTTGTTATACACGCAAAAGGCATGAACACAAGGAGCTACAAATACTGCTGTTGTTATAAAAGAAATAAAACAAAATATCTTTGCTTTTCTTCTTAGCATGACCCTCCTCCTTTATTTAAAATGGGCTTCACAAAAATAATTATCCCCTACTTTCTTTACCTCAAGCCAGCCCCCTGCCTTTACAGGAAAATCACGACATACAGTCTTATACCAGTTTATCCCTCCTATATCATTCCGGGTTACGGTAAACTTAACGATAGAGTCTCTTTTGCCTCCAGTATTACAATCTTTGTTCTTCCAGTTGCAGCACGCATGTTTCCCAGGCTCAATCCGCGCCCAGAAACCTCTTTGTGTTCTATTCCCTGCTGTTTGGGTAACCTCTATCTCTACGGAAGTTTTGTTATACACGCAAAATCCATATGTATAACCTGCTATAGACAGTACCGCTATGAATAATGCTAATAGAAAAGAGAAACCTTTCATGATTTCACCCCCCTGTTAAGTTAATAATCATGCCTGATACAACGATATGATTTGTTCTTGCCCACAATCTCAAGCCATCCCCCTGCTTTTATAGGAAAATTAAAACATACTGATTTGTCCACAAAGTTACTTTCGTAAAACACCTCAAACTCCACGATAGAATCTCTTTTACCACCTGTGTTACAGTCCTTGTTTTTCCAGTTGCAACACGCATGTTTCCCTGGCTCTATGTACGCACGAAATGATTTAAGAGGGCGTCCTCCACGCTTTTGAATTACTGCCATCTTTCTGTCCGTATGATTGTAAACGCAAAATCCATAGCTTTTCTCTACCAGAAACAAAGACCCAAAAACTATTATCATGATCAACAAACAGATCATCCTTTTCATAACTACATCCCCTTTTTTATTCATGAGTAACGCAATGATATAGCTGTCCGTATTTTCCTCTTATCTCTATCCATCCGCCTGCTGGAATAGGGCAACGGTGACATACCTCTTTGTCTATGAGCCTTCTTCCATCCTTGCTCGTAACTTTGTAGTACACATTGAACCTTACGATAGAATCCCTTTTGCCCTCTTTGTTACAATCTCTGTTTTTCCAATTACAGCATGCATGTTGTCCCGGCATTAACTCTGCATAAAAGGATTTGAGAAAACGGCCGCCGCTTACCTGTTTCACATACATAACCTTGTCTGTCTGGTTATATATGCAAAATCCATAAACCTTCCCCATGAAAGAAAGAAAACCGATGCTTACTGCTAAGATAAAGATCTTTATCTTTCTTGTCATGATCCACCTCCTAAGGATTGTTCTGTTTTTTTACTGATAATAACCTTTGCACTGATAATGTTGGTTTTTACCAACTACCTCTAACCAACCTCCCGCTTTTATAGGAAAGTCCTGACAGATCGGAACATATACTACGCTGTCCCGTCCTGTATGCAGTAGATATTCTACCTTAAATCTTACAATAGAGTCTCTTTTTCCACCGGTATTGCAATCTTTGTTCTTCCAGTTGCAGCATGCATGATTATTAGCACTTATAATCGCCTTAAAACGCGATAAACCTTTACCTCCCTTTGTTTCTGTAACCATTATTTCCGCATCAGTCTTGTTGTAAACACAAAAGGCATAAGATGCACTTTCCAGAAGAAAAAGCATCAATGCAAGGATTAAAAAAGAAGCCACTCCTTTCATTTTTGCTACCTCCTTTTTGCTTTACATTTAAGCAAAATCCATGCCAAAAATCTGCTCTTGCGAGCATCATATTAAGCCATATTTTTGCAGCTTTTTTCTTAAACCTTCCCTGCTTATGCCAAGAATTTTGGCAGCTTCACTTTTGTTGTTACCAGTATATTTAAGGGTATCAAAGATGAGCTTCTTCTCCATCTCTGCTATAGAACACGGTGGGCTTAAAGGAGAAACTGAAACAGAGTCCTGAGAAAAACCTTGTCTGATATCTTCAGATAGATCTTCGGGACGAATTTCATCATAGGGTGCAAGGGCTACCAATCTTTCCACCTCATTTTCCAACTCCCTCACATTTCCTGGCCAGCTATACTTCTTCAGTATTTCCATAGCTTCTTGAGAAAAGCGCATATTTTTGCGTCCGTATCTCTGACTGTATATACGCAAAAAATTGTTTAAAAGTAGAGGAATATCATCCTTTCGCTCTCTTAAAGGCGGAATATGGATGTGAACCACATTTATCCTGAAATAAAGATCTTCTCTAAAACGACCCTCTTTTACTTCCTTTTTCAGGTCCTTATTAGTAGCAGCTATTATTCTTACATCTACAGGAATGCTTTTACTTCCTCCAACTCGGGTCACGGTTCTTTCTTCAAGAACTCTGAGTATCTTGGCTTGACTCATTAAAGGCATATCTCCTATCTCATCTAAAAACAGGGTACCTCCATTAGCTTGTTCAATCCGACCTATTCTGCGATCAACTCCAGTTGCTACCCCCTTTTCTATACCAAACAGTTCGCTTTCAAAGAGGGTATCTGGAATTGCTGTACAATTGACCGCTATAAAAGGCTTATCTCTACGGATGCCATTGTAATGAAGGATCTTGGCTATGAGTTCTTTTCCGGTCCCGGTTTCTCCGGTAATAAGAACGCTTACAGGCATATCGGCCAGTTTAAGCGCCTTCTCCACTATTTCCACTATAGCCTTACTTTGTCCGATTATCCGTTTTGGAGAGAAATGTCTGTACACGGACTGCCGTAGACCTATGTTCTCTCTGGCCAGTTTTTCTTTAGCAAGCTGCAGTTCAGCCTGAACCTTTTTTAAATGATCTATTGTTTGCTTCAAATGAAATTCTCTTGCCTCCACTCGCACAAGCATGAGTCCAAAAGCTTCGGCAAGTGCATTTATATCCGGGGGATAAGATCCTTTTTTTGTCATCTCAAAAAGGGCTTTCGCTTCACCGTACTGTCCCAAAGCTATCTTTTCGGTAATGGTGATGAGCCGGTCAATCAGATCTTTATGATTCATGCCGACCTCACTCTATTTTAAGTCTTTTTTTTATAAGCAATAAGTTCGAGCACATTTGCGTTCTTCTCTCTTCTATAAGAGACCTTATCCATTATGTTCTTTATAAGAAAGATACCCAATCCTCCTATTTTTCTATCCGCCAAATCTGCTTTTATATCAGGGTCACGAACAGATAAAGGATTAAAAGGAATTCCCCAATCCCTTAGTTCAATCTTTAAACACCCCTCGCCAACACAGTAGCACTTCAGCTCTACATCACCTGTCTTATCAGGATATGCATAGTTGCATACATTCACCAATGCCTCTTCTACTGCCATCTGTACTTTTATTATCTGTGCCTCATCAAAACCATTTTCTCTCATACATGATTTCACTATTTCTCTAAAATTGTTTATGTTATTTATGTGGGCTGGAAGCTTTAAGTAGTTGTTCATTCTTTAAGTAAATACCACAAACTGTATTAATATGAAGCTAAACCAGATAACAAATCATAGTCAAGAAATTTTTGTTGAAAAATCCTTCAATCTCACTATAATTAACTTTTGAGATGATAAAGTTGTTACTGATAATATTACACATATGTCTGTGCTTTGTGTTAGTTGTAGTGGTACTACTGCAGAAAGGAAAAGGTGCTGACATAGGAGCAGTGTTTGGAGGAACAAGTCAAACTCTTTTTGGAAGCACAGGTGCTGGTTCTTTCTTGCAAAAGGTTACAGCATTTGTAGCTGCAGCCTTTATACTGACTTCTCTCGTGTTGTCCGTATTTATGGCGCATCCGAAAAAGTCTGTAATGGAAAATGTAAAGGTCCCTGTTACTCAAACAAAGCAGAAGACCGAACATACAAGGAGTAAATAATGTGCCGAAGTGGTGGAATTGGTAGACACGCTATCTTGAGGGGGTAGTGGGCGAAAGCCCGTGCGGGTTCGAGTCCCGCCTTCGGCACTTATTTTATGAAAGTAGCTCAGTACTGCCTGAATGGAAAATTACAGGTTGGTTTGATAAAAGGGGATTTACTAATCCCCTTTAAATTTTGTGGAGACCTTAAATCCTTTATAAGCCTGCCTGAGCCTCCTCAAACAGACAATTCAAAAACGGTTTCGCTAAGAGAGGTAAAACTTGCCCCGCCCGTTGTAAATCCGAGTAAGATAATAGCTATAGGCCTGAATTATAAGGGTCACATAAAAGAGAGCAAGGGAAAACTGCCAAAATTTCCGTTGATATTTTCAAAATTTCCCAACAGCATCATAGGGCACGGGGACATTATAAAGTGGAGCAGGAGTATAACAAAAAAAGTAGATTACGAAGCAGAACTGGCTGTGGTGATAGGTAAGAAAACAAAAAACATTTCTGAAAAAGAGGCATTAAAGGCTGTATTCGGATATACATGTGCAAATGATATAAGTGCAAGAGACCTTCAATTTGGAGACGGGCAGTGGACAAGAGGAAAGTCTCTGGATACTTTCTGCCCGATTGGTCCATGGATAGTAACAAAAGAAGAATTGAGCCCTGATAATTTAAAAATAAGGTGCTATCTAAATGGTAACGTAATGCAGGACAGCAATACAAATCAGATGATATTTGATGTACCGGCTTTGATAAGTTTTATTTCAAAACACTTCACTCTCTACCCCGGTGATCTTATCCTTACAGGAACACCAGAAGGAGTCGGAGCCTTTAGAAAACCTTCGGTGTGGCTTAAAGATGGAGATAAGGTAGAAGTAGAAATAGAAGGAATAGGAAGGCTTTCTAATACTTGTAAAGAGTTAGAATAACAGTGCTTTTACTACTTCATCGTGTATTAGCGGTCTAAAAGCCTTTATTTTATGATTATTTCTGCTCGGATGGATTCTGTTAGTTAGTAAAACGGCAATAATTCCTTTTTCCAAATCTATCCACACAGATGTACCCGTAAATCCTAAATGCCCGACGCTGTTGCTTGAAAAGAGAGTCCCGGCACTCGATTCACCCGTAGGCGTATCCCAACCCAGTGCCCATCTGCTGTTCTGTTTTTTAAAAAATTCTCTCACTGTTTCTCTCTTAAACAGATCACCTCTTTCACCATAATAGTGACTTAGCAGGATGTAAGAAATAAGAAACAGCTCATCTGCGGTACTAAAAAGACCGGAATGTCCAGAATATCCTCCCAAAGCAAATGCATTTTCGTCGTGAACTTCTGCCTGAATCACCCTCTTTCTCCATGTGCAAAGCTCTGTGGCAGCAAAATCGCGTACATGAAGTTTTTTATCAGGACATCCTAAAAATGTTCTATTTAGTTTTAATCTTTCATATATGCCCTTTAAAAGTGTTCTCATATCCGTGCCCGAAATTTCCTCTATCACATGTGCCAAAAGTATAAAACCTAAGTCACTGTAAAGCTCGCCTTTTCCCGGAGGAAAAACGAGCTTCTCTTTTAAGATCCACTCTATTACCAGCTTTTTTCTCATTGCAAGAGGAAAACCGGACAAGCTTAGATAATACGGCCTCCAGTCTGGAAGACCAGAACAGTGGCTTAAAAGCATTCTTATAGTAATGTCTTGTTTATCCACGGGAACGAAAATTATACTGGACAATTTCATGTCCAGATCTAAGATCCCTTCTTCTGTAAGCTTCATAGCTATTAAAGAAGTGGCAAAAGGTTTAGTTAGAGAAGCAAGATCAAATATGGTCTCTTTTTGAATCGGGATGAGCTGAGGAATTTTCTTCGAATATCCCATTGCCAGTCGGATTAAAGGCTGACCCGAAATCCCTGCTACAAGAACAACGCCCGGATATACCTCTTCCTTTAACCCTTTTAAGAGAAGCTCTCTTATCTTGGAACTCATAAAGGCACGGTTGCCTTATATATGGTAGCATCTCCTTTTATAACGTATCTGGGCATGATAGAAGGGATAAGAACAGAGTCTCCTCTTTGAAGCGCTACGCTTTTATCTGAATCAAGCAGACTTATCTCTGCGTTCCCATCTAAGACAATCATTATTTCCACAGCCCTGGACTTAGCAGAAAAGAAGTGAGTCCCTTCTTTTACCCTTATCTCATGTAAAGCAAACTCTTCAACTGGCGTTGGATAGACCACCTCTGTTTCCCCTAATGGGCTCGGCTTAAGTTTTTGAACCGGACTCGATTCAAATCTTAGTATGTTGAGAAGTTCTTTTACATCCACATGCTTATGGGTAAGACCACCTCTCAGTACATTATCTGAATTTGCCATGAGTTCTACTCCGACCCCTTTTATGTATGCATGAAGTTCACCAGCAGGTAGAAATATAGCCTCTCTTGGCTCTAATACATACATGTTAAGTATAAGAGGCGAAAATATTCCGATGTCTTTTGGAAAGTACTTGTTAAGCCTTAAGACAAGAGAAAATACAGGGTCATCTTTCAGCTTCTCTGAACTGGATAAAAGTTCTGATATTGCGGACTCCTTTTTTTCTCCTTTAAGCTGCATAATAGCAGAGAAAAAAGGCTTCAACCCATCCTTTTCTAAGATTGAAATCTCCTCTTTCAAGGAATTAGGAACAGCCTTTTTCAAAAAGCCCAGTATCTCCTCCTCTTTTCTAAATCCCTTGAGAGCTTCAAATCTCGTAATAGCACACAAAATCTCTGGCTTGTGATTTCTGTCTTTGTAATTCCTTTCCGGAGCATCTAAAGGAATACCCTGTCTGTTTTCTCTTTCAAAACCCTGAATTGCCTGTTCTTTATTAGGATGAGCTTGTATAGAAAGAGGCTTGTCCGCAGCTATTATCTTAAAAAGAAAAGGAAGCTGATTAGAGAATCGCTTTGCAACACTTTCTCCTAACACTTCTACCGGTTGTGCGGATATAAGCTCATCAAGTCTGATCCACTTTCCTTCCACCTCCACTTCAGAAGGGGCTTTTGGATGCGCACCCATCCACAGCTCTGCCACAGGATTCTTGCTGGGAGTAGGCAGGCCAAGAATAGAGGGTATGGCTGTCCTTGAACCCCACTCATATTCCTGGATCTTGTTTTTAAGTCTTAAAGGTCTCTTAAGTTCCATGATACCGCCTCAAAAATTCAATTATAATCCTTTTTATTTCTTCAGAATAACCCCAGTAAAAATGATCAGCGCCCTCTATTACAATCAATTTTGCCTCTGGATTCCATTTAGATAACATGTCCTTAAGCACTTCTGCTGGCGCTATATCATCGTAGGAGCCGGTTATTACAAGCTTTACTTTTGAACCATCCTTCAAAGAGGAAAAATCCGATACAGCAACAGGAGGAGATACAAAAAGTGCGTGCTCTATTTCGTTAAGATCTTTTAAGCAAGATGCTATCACCCAAGAACCAAAAGAATATCCTGCCACTGCTGTTTTGTTTACCTTTAAAGACTCAAGATATCTTAATACTGTCTTTAGATCCTCAGATTCTCCTATTCCGTTATCAAAAGTACCTGTGCTTCTTCCTACCCCTCTAAAATTAAACCTTATCGTGGTATATCCTTCTGAATAATAGGCCTGCGTTATTGCCTCTACTACATTGTTGTACATGTTTCCACCATAAAGGGGATGCGGATGAGCTATCACCACGCCTTTATCACTATTATTTTTAGCTATTAGTGCCTCAAGCCTTACCCCTGGCTCTGAGTTTATGAAAACACTTTCTTCTTTATTTGCTCTTTGCCACATACACTCCATCCCAGTTTTCTGGAGGTGGATTTAACATAAATTCTTTACATCTCTGAGAAAAGACATGAGAAACAGTATCGTTGTACCTTTTTTCTAAGTCAGAAAATATCTCCAAAGCCTCTTTAAACCTTCCATGACGGTAAAGGTAAAGAGCCCTGTGGAACATAGTTATAAGTTCATCGTCTAATTCCACTGAAAGCTCATATATGGTTACGGGGAGCTCTTTTCCTTTTACTTTTATCTTGTCAAGCTCCCTAAATTTAAATTCGTCTGACTTTGCTTTATTTTTGGTAAACTCGCTTACAATGATGTGAGTTCCATACTGCTTATTCAATGACTCAAGTCTTGAAGAAAGATTCACGGTATCTCCTATAGCAGTGTAATCAAATCTTACATCTGTTCCCATGTTTCCAACCACTGCGTCTCCCGTATGAATTCCTATACCTATGTCTATTTCGGGAAAACCTATTTGCCTAAATTCTCTGTTTACCTGTTCAAGTGCCTTTATCATTTCTACAGCACTTTTACAAGCAAGATAAGGGTGATCTTCTATATCTAATGGGGCATTGTATATAGCCATTATGGCATCACCTATGTACTTATCCAAGGTTCCTTTATGGTTCAAAATGATGTGAGTCATGGGATCCAGATATCTGTTTAATATCTCAACAATTACTTCTGGAGGAAATTTCTCAGATATACTTGTAAATCCTCTTATGTCTGAAAAGAGGATCGTAACCTCTTTTTTTTCTCCTCCAAGTCTCAACATATCCGGGTTTTTCACTATCTGAGATACCAGCTGAGGTGATATGTAACTGGAAAAAGCCTTTTGCAGAAACCTGCTCCTTCTCATCTCCACAAGGTTTCTATACGCCTCACAGCCAATATAGGTAAGAAGAAGAGGAAATGCAGGATACACCATGCTCATATTTAAACCATACTCTGAAAAGATCCCTATGTTAAAGATTCCATAACCCAAGAAAAAACCTACAAACAAAACCACAGAAAAGAGCACATGTTTTATAAGAGAAAGCAAAACAGACATAATCAATGGAAGGATCAGTATCAGTACCACTTCCAGTGCTATTACCCTTCCATCTCTTATGATGAATCTGCCCTGCAATATATTGGACAATACTGTTGCATGTATCAATACTCCTGGCAAAACAGGATCCACAGGAGTTGCTCTGAGATCATATATGCCTATTTCTGTTGCTCCTACAAATACAGCCTTTCCTTTTATCTTGTCTTTTGGCACTCTTCCTTTTATTACATCTACAGCAGGGATCATGGGAAAATCACCGGATTCGCTGTAGTAGTTTATTACACACCTTCCCGTCTCATCCACAACCACATGTCTGTTTCCAATCAGAATGGAATCTATTCCATAAGAGGCAATGGATATAATCGGCTCTTGAGAAAGAAACTCCTTTGCAGAAGCAAGAGCAAGGGAAGGGAAAAGATCGCCTTCATATCCAGCAACAAGATTATAATTTCTACATATTCCGTCTCTGTCAGGAAATATATTAAAAAATCCAAATCCTTTAGCATACTTGGATATCTCAGGTATATTTAACTCAGCATAAGGAAAAACCGGCACCGGCACCTGTTTGACTTCTTTTCCGATAAATCTGAAAAGCCCGAGTTTATAGTTTCTTAAAGCCTCTACAGACTCTTTATCTGCTTCTTCTGGATTGTATCTAAAAAAATATCCAAGAATTACATTACCAGCATCTTTCACCGCACTGGCTAACAGATAATCGTTCTTGGGATCTGATCTTTCTGAAAAGACGATGTCTAAGGCTATTACTTTTGCTCCATACTCTGAAAGCTGTCTAATAAGTTTTGCTATAATAGCACGGGGCCATGGCCATCTTCCCAGCTCGTTGATACTTTTTTGATCAATTGTAACTATCGCTATACAGGGATCAGGATGAAACCCTTTTCTGAGCTTAAATCTTACATCCTGCATCTTTAGATCTATTCCTTTTATCAGGGAAGGGTCATATCTGTAAATGAAAAGAACTATAAGAGACGAAATTAAGGCAATACCCGAAAATATAAGCCACCTTGCCTCCTTCCACCTAAATTTCAATTTAAATTTCATGATCAACTTTATACAATAAATACTTAGATAAGCAAAGGTTTAAGGTGCAGATCTTTTTCTTGACGACGGCATAGTATTAACTTAAAAAATAGCGAGGCAAAAATGAAGGCGCTTCTTGCATTGGAGGACGGAACAGTTTTTTGGGGGCGATCTTTTACGGGCCCGTGCGAGGTTACAGGAGAAGTGGTGTTTAACACGAGTATGACAGGGTATCAGGAAATACTTACAGATCCGTCTTATTGTGGTCAGATAGTGACCATGACTTACCCTCTGATAGGAAACTATGGCACTAATTATGAGGATGTAGAATCAGAGAAGATCCAAGTAACCGCTTTTATTATAAAGGAATATCAGGAATATCCGAGCAACTGGAGATCTAAAATGAGTCTTGCGGATTATCTGAAGAAATGGGGCGTTCCCGGAATAGAAGGAATAGACACGAGAGCACTTACAAGACACATAAGACTACAAGGGGCCATGAAAGGGGCCATCTCTACCTACGACCTTGACCCTGAGTCTCTGGTACAAAAAGCAAAAAATGCACCGGACATAAAAGGCAGAGATCTGGTAAAAGAGGTCACTCACAAGACAGCAATGCTTTGGAAAAACGGAAAGGCGATTCCCAAAGAGATTGAAAACTTCAAATGGCCTGATGACAGAAGGTATAAGGTTATAGCTATGGACTACGGAATAAAATATAACATATTGAGATGCTTGGAACAGAGAAACTGTAGCATTTTGATCCTGCCAGCAGACACCAACTCTGAGATCATAGACATGCTCAATCCTGACGGTCTTTTTTTAAGCAATGGCCCTGGAGACCCTGCTCCTTTGCATTATGCTATAGAAACCATAAGGGCACAATTGGGAAAAAGGCCTATATTCGGTATATGTCTTGGTCATCAGTTGCTTTCCCTTGCTCTTGGAGCAAAGACTTACAAACTTAAGTTTGGGCATAGAGGTGCAAATCAACCGGTAAAAAACCTAAAGACAGGCAGGGTGGAAATCACATCTCAAAATCACGGTTTCTGCGTGGACGCAAGCACCTTGCCAAAAGAAGCAGAGGTAACCCATATAAACCTGAATGACGATACGCTGGAAGGAATCATGTGTGAAAAGCTTTCTGCCTTTTCTGTACAGTATCATCCTGAAGCTTCTCCGGGTCCACATGATGCAAACTATCTATTTGATGTTTTTATAGAATTTATGAACAGATAGATGTTTTTATGCCAAAGAGAACAGACATAAAAAAGATACTTATAATAGGTTCTGGCCCAATAATAATAGGTCAGGCATGTGAATTTGATTATTCGGGCACTCAGGCATGTAAGGCTCTTAGAGAAGAAGGCTACGAAGTAGTTCTCATAAACAGCAACCCTGCCACTATCATGACAGATCCCGAAATGGCACACCACACTTACATAGAGCCTATCACGCCAGAGTTCACCGTAAAAGTGATCCAACGAGAAAGACCCGATGCCATCCTGCCAACACTTGGAGGACAAACAGGGCTCAATACAGCAGTAAAGGTTGCTGAAACGGGTATATTAGAAGAACTGAAAGTGGAAATGATCGGTGCATCCATTCCTGTTATACATAAGGCAGAAGACAGGGAAGAATTCAGAAAGGCAATGGAAAAAATAGGTCTCAGGATTCCAAAGAGCAGAATAGCAAGAAACATGCAGGAGGCAAGAGAGGCAGCCGAAGAAATTGGTTACCCGCTCATAATAAGACCGAGCTTTACCTTAGGTGGTACGGGCAGTGGCGTCGTGTACAACAGAGAAGAGTTAGAAGTAATCGCAAAAGCCGGACTTGATGCAAGCCTTATTTCAGAAATTCTTATTGAAGAGTCTTTGATCGGATGGAAGGAATACGAATTAGAAGTAATGAGAGATTACAAAGATAATGTGGTAATAATATGTTCTATTGAAAACTTTGATCCCATGGGAATACATACAGGAGACAGCATCACTGTTGCTCCTGCTCAGACCTTAACCGATAAAGAATACCAGAGAATGAGAGATGCCGCGATCGCAATCATAAGAGAGATAGGAGTTGAAACAGGTGGATCAAATATACAGTTTGCCATAAATCCAGAAAACGGGGAAATGATGGTAATCGAGATGAATCCCCGGGTTTCTCGAAGCTCTGCTCTTGCTTCTAAAGCTACCGGTTTTCCTATTGCAAAGATTGCTGCCAAACTTGCTGTAGGTTACTCCTTGGATGAACTGGCCAACGACATCACGAAAGAAACAAAGGCATCCTTTGAGCCTACCATAGACTATTGTGTGGTCAAGATCCCGAGATGGGCGTTTGAAAAATTTCACGGTTCAAAAGACTTGCTCAACACTTCCATGAAGTCGGTCGGAGAAACCATGGCTATTGGAAGGACCTTCAAGGAGGCGCTTCACAAGGCTATAAGATCCTTGGAAATAAACAGGTTTGGCTTTGGGCCATTTACAGACATGGACGAAGAAGAAATCAGAAAAGGCTTAATAAATCCCAACTCCAAAAGACTTTTTTACATATACGAAGCATTCCACAAGGGATTTTCTGTGGACGAAGTGCACAAACTTACCTACATAGACCCTTGGTTTCTGCATCACATATTCCAGATATACCAGTTAGAAACGAAACTGAGAAATCTGGCCAAGATGAGAAATACCCCGGATATGTGGGACAAAGAATTTCTTTTTACTGTAAAGTCATTCGGATTTTCTGACAAATACTTAGCAGACATATACGGATGTGAAGAAGCAGACATAAGGCGGATAAGAGAAGAAAAAGGGGTAAAACCCGTGTACAAACTTGTAGATACATGTGCGGCTGAATTTGAAGCATACACTCCATATTACTACTCCACCTATGAAGTGGAAAACGAGATAAGAAGGTCTAACAAGAAAAAAGTGGTGATTCTGGGAGCCGGACCCAACAGAATTGGACAGGGCATTGAGTTTGATTACTGTTGTGTGCAAGCCTCTTTTGCCCTGAAGGAATTGGGAATAGAAAGCATCATGGTAAACAGCAACCCGGAAACAGTTAGCACAGATTATGACACATCTGACAAGCTGTACTTTGAACCTCTTACTACCGAAGATGTCTTAAACATTGTGGAACAAGAAGGTGCAATGGGAGTGATTGTACAGTTTGGCGGGCAAACTCCTTTGAATATAGCGGTTCCATTAGAAAACGCGGGAGTAAAAATTCTTGGTACATCTCCTGACAGCATTGATAGAGCAGAAGACAGAGAAAGATTTCAGCAGCTTTTAAATAAGCTCGGACTGATCCAGCCGAAAAATGGAATTGCCACTAACGAGAGAGAAGCAATAGAAGTGGCAGAAAGAATCGGGTATCCTGTACTGGTCAGACCCTCATTTGTGCTGGGTGGAAGGGCTATGGAAATAGTGTATGATAGAGAAGACTTAGAATATTACATAAAAAGTGCCGTAGAGGTTTCTCCTGGAAAGCCTGTTCTTATAGACAAGTTTTTAGAAGACGCCACAGAGATAGATGTAGACGCTATATCTGATGGAAGCACCACCATAATCGGAGGAATAATGGAGCATATTGAAGAGGCGGGAATACACAGTGGAGATAGTGCATGTGTGCTTCCTCCCATCTCTTTAAAAAAGGAGATAATAGAAGAGATAAAAGAGCAAACCAAGGCTATAGCAAAAGAGCTCAATGTGGTCGGGCTTATGAACATACAGTTTGCTGTAAAAGACAATACCGTATATGTTCTGGAAGTAAATCCCAGGGCATCCAGAACCATACCTTTTGTAAGCAAATCAACAGGGATTCCTTTAGCCAAGCTGGCCACAAAAGTAATAATGGGGCATAGCTTAAAGTCACTCGGACTCACAAATGAAATAGTACCTCCTCATATATGTGTAAAAGAATCGGTATTTCCATTTGATAGGTTTCCCGAGGTAGATATAATATTAGGCCCTGAAATGAGATCCACGGGTGAAGTTATGGGAATAGACGAAGAATTTGCTCTCGCATTTGCAAAGGCACAATTGGCAGCAGGGCAAAAACTTCCTCTGAAAGGAACGGTATTTATGAGTATAAAAGACGAAGACAAGATGGCCTCCTTGGAAGTGGCTTTTGGCCTTTGTGATATGGGATTTAAGATCTTGGCTACAAAAGGAACCTCTTCGTTCCTATCTGCCCACGGAATCCCGAACAAAACAGTAAAAAAGTTAAATGAAGGGAGACCTAACATAGTAGACATGATAAAAAACGGAGAAATAGATTTAGTTATAAACACAACGAGCACAAAAAGAGCCGTAACAGATGCCTTTTATATAAGAAGAGCTGCTGTAGCCTTCAGAGTTCCTTACACAACCACTATTGCTGGGGCCAAAGCCACTGTCAAGGCAATAAGAGCAATGAGAAACAAGGGTCTTTCAGTAAAGAGCCTGCAGGAATACCATGAGGACATTTCAAGAAAGTATGCTCTTAGAGTATCCAAAAGAGAAGTGCGGGATATTTGCGGTATATAATCATCCAGAAGCAGCAAAGCTAACTTATTTTGGCCTCTATGCCCTTCAACACAGAGGCCAGGAAAGTGCAGGTATAGTAAGCTCTAATGGAAAGAACATATTTGAGTACAAAGCCATGGGGCTTGTCCACGATGTATTTAATGAAGAGATATTGAGTAAGCTAAAGGGTCACATTGCACTGGGGCATGTGAGATACTCCACCACCGGCTCTTCTTTAATCTCAAATGCCCAACCCTTCCGGGTTCAGTATTCAGGAAAATCTTTTGCTATTGCCCATAATGGAAATCTGGTTAATGCGGTAAGGCTCCGTAATGAGCTGGAAAAAAGAGGCTCTATATTTCAAACCACTATGGACAGTGAAATAATCTTACACCTCATAGCAAAAGAGCTAAACAAAGGGATCGAAAACGCTGTACTGAAAACTATGAAAAGAGTAAAGGGCGCCTACTCTCTGGTCATTATGACAGAAGACTCTCTCATTGCCGTAAGGGATCCCAATGGATTCAGACCGTTGTGCCTTGGAAAAATAAACTCCGGTTATGTAATTGCTTCAGAGACATGTGCACTGGATCTGGTAGAAGCAAAGTATGTAAGAGATATAATGCCGGGAGAAATCCTGATAATTGATAAAAAAGGATTGAGAAGCATAAAATCCGGAATAAACGCCAAGGTAAGCCAGTGTATATTTGAGCTTATATACTTTGCCAGACCAGATAGTATGGTGTTTGGAGAAAATGTGTATATGTTCAGAAAAAGACAAGGGATGCTTCTGGCTAAGGAATATCCAATAGATGCAGATCTTGTGATGCCATTTCCTGATTCAGGCACTTATGCAGCAATTGGTTATTCTCAAGCTTCAGGCATACCCTTTGAAATGGGAATGATAAGAAATCATTATGTAGGCAGAACATTCATTCAGCCATCTCAAAGCATGAGAGACTTTGGGGTAAAAGTAAAACTAAATCCTGTAAGGGACCTTATAGCTGGAAAAAGGGTAATCATAATTGAAGATTCCATAATAAGAGGAACAACTGCCAGATTAAGAGTAAACACTTTGAGAAAGATCGGAGCAAAAGAGGTGCATATGCTTGTAAGCTGTCCTCCACACCGTTACCCGTGTGTATACGGGATAGACTTCTCTACAAAAGGGGAACTCATAGCGGCCACAAAGTCTATAGAACAGATAAAAGAGTTTTTGGGATTAGATAGTCTCGGTTATCTGTCAAAAGAAAGCTTGGTTAAGGCCAGCACCATACCTGAAGAAAAACTCTGTCTTGCCTGTTTTACAGGAAAGTATCCGGTACCGATAGAAGATAAGTTTAACAAATACTGTTTTGAACTCAGCGAGAATATATCCCTATCAGCACAGCCTTGTCTATGATATGTTCACCTATTAACCTTAGAAGCTGCTCCTTCGTAAGTCCTGCGGGCAGATCCAACATGTCGTCCAAGGCATAAAGTTTAAAAAAATACCTGTGTGTTCCCCATGGAGGGCACGGGCCACCATAGCCTATTTTCTTAAAATCGTTCAAACCCTGCGTTCCTCCTATAGAAGGATTCTCCTCTGGCAGTATGTTTTCCGGCAGACTTCTTACCTCTTTTGGGATATTATAATACACCCAGTGCACCCATGTTCCCATAGGCGCGTCGGGATCGTCACATATAAGAGCAAAACTCTTTGTCCCATCCGGTACCCCTTCCCATCTGAGGGGAGGTGAGATGTTCTCGCCGTCGCATGTGTACCTTTTAGGTATCTTGTGTCCGTGTTTAAAAGCCGGGCTTTCCAGCCTGAGTGTCTTCCTTTCTGCATAAACAGAACCAAAGAATAAGAAACAGAGAACAAAGGCAAAACATAAAGCCCTTCTCATTTCTTTCCTCCCCTGAAAAAATCCCTTACCTGTTTTATGGCACAGTACTTCCCGCACATAGTACACACCTCTTTTTCAGAAGGAGGAAACTTTTCTCTGTATTGTCTGGCCTTTTCAGGATCGATTGACAGTTTTATCTGAGTTTCCCAGTCCAGCTTTTCTCTTGCTATGGACATCTGTCTGTCTCTTTCAATAGCAAGTTTATTACCCCTTGCAATGTCAGCCGCATGTGCAGCTATCTTTGCTACTATAACCCCTTCTCGTACATCCTCGACATCTGGAAGACATAAGTGCTCCGCAGGAGTAACATAACATAAAAAGTCAGCTCCGCATGCCCCTGCTATTGCTCCCCCAATGGCTGCAGCCACATGATCATATCCGGAAGCAATGTCTGTAACAACCGGCCCAAGCACATAAAAAGGCGCTCCTTCACACAAACTTTTCTGAAGCTTTATGTTCGTCTCTATCTGATTTAAAGGCACATGCCCGGGACCTTCTACCATGGCCTGAACATCATTTTCCCTTGCCCTTTTTACGAGTTCGCCCAAGATTATAAGCTCATGAATCTGGGCTCTGTCTGTGGCGTCCATTATAGAGCCCGGTCTGAGACTGTCTCCAAGGCTTAAGGTTATGTCATACTTCTTTGCTATCTCTAAGAGCCTGTCATAGTGCTCATAAAGTGGATTTTCCTTTTCATGATATAGCATCCAGGTAGTAAGGAATGATCCTCCTCTGCTTACTATATTCGTAACTCTTCCCTGCTCCTTTAACAGTTCGAGTCCTTTCAGAGTTAAACCAGAGTGCACTGTCATAAAGTCAACCCCATCTTCTGCCTGCTTTTCTATTACAGAGAATATTTCGTCCACCGTAAGAAATATTATACCGCCTTTTTTTTCTGCTACCTCAATTGCTGCTTGATATATTGGCACTGTTCCCACTGGTACCGACGAATTTTTTATTATAGCCCTTCTAAAGGTATCCAGATCTCCTCCGGTAGATAAGTCCATAACCGTATCAGCACCCGCCTTTATTGCTACCTCTAATTTTTTAAGCTCTTCTTCCAGAATAGCCCTGTCAGAAGATGCGCCAATGTTGGCATTTATCTTGACCCTTAAACCTTCACCTATACCACATGGGACAAGTCCGGTATGTCTTTTGTTACACGGAATTACCACTGTCCCCTTAGCTACCCGCTCTAATAGTACATCTACAGAAATACCCTCTTTTTTAGCCACCTCTTGCATTTCTGGGGTAACAATACCCTTTTTGGCTGCTTCTATCTGAGTCATACCATCTCCGTTGATCTTATTGGTTTTAAAGTATTATAGGGTATTTGAAGATTTTATCAAGAAAATTACTAAAATTACCTTTTTAATGTATGCTCTTTTTTACGCACAGTTGTTCCACTTTATCCGCGATCTCACTAATAGCCTTTGTAAAAGTGAGACTTTTGTCGTCCAAAAAAGAGGTATCTCCTCTATCTCCTGCTTCTACTACCTTGGGATCAATGGGAAGTCTTCCCAGAAAGGTTAATCCTTTTACTTTTGCTACTTGTTCTCCGCCCTCTTTCTTGAACAAAGCTATTTCCTTTCCACAGTATGGACAAACAAATCCGCTCATATTTTCGATAATACCCAAAATCTGCATGTTTACTTTCTGGCAAAAGTTTATAGACTTTCTTACATCCGCAAGAGAAATCTCCTGCGGTGTAGTAACAATGATTGCCTTTGAGTCAGAAATGGTTTGGGCTACGGTTAAAGGTTCATCTCCTGTACCAGGAGGTGAATCAATGATGAGAAAATCAGGATCTGACCACTCAATATCTGCGATAAATTGTCTTATGACCCCTATCTTTATAGGTCCTCTCCATATAGTGGCTATATCTTTATCTTCTCCCATGAGAACTTCTATTGAGATCACCTCCAGATTTTCGGACAAGCGAGCAGGAAATGCCTTTCCAGGTGTAGGAGCTGGAATAATTCCGCTTTTAAGACCGAGCAGTCTCGGAATGCTTGGTCCGTGAAGATCTATATCCATAAGTCCTACTTTATATCCTTTTTTAGAAAGCAAAATAGCCAAGTACGCGGCAACACTGCTTTTTCCTACTCCTCCTTTTCCGCTCATTACCATTATTTTGTGCTTAATCCTGCTCAGCTTTTTCTTTATCTCTTCATCCTGCAATTGTCTGGCATCTTTAAAAGACTTCTTCTCCTCCATTTTTACACCTCCTTTTTTGTTGACTGCTTCACAGTAACACCTATTTTGAGCATTTGCCCTTTTAAGCAACCTCCATATAGCACTACATTATTTCAAGATCAAGCAATTATAAACTTTGGATAAATAGACTTGACACGGCAGTGACCAAAAGATAATTTTCATTTTATGAAATGTTTTCTTTACACTTTAATATTTACCTTTATCAGCTTGTCTGCTTTTGCTCTGTACGCTCAATATACCTACCAGTCAGAAACAGAGGTATGTTTAAAGGACAGACTGGGAAACTTTAAGTGGATAAGAGAAAGATTGTCCAGTGAAAAACCAAAAGAAAAGTTCTCCTTTGCTGTTATAGGAGACACAAAAAGTAGAGGTACATTTGAAGAGATAGCAGAAAGGTTAAAAAAAGAAGACCTTTCCTTTGCGGTCAATTTAGGAGACTTTGTAAGAAAAGGAACAGAGTATTACCATGCGTGGTTTAGAGCTGAATATGCTACAGAAATCAACTTCCCATTCCCTATGTTCCTGATTGTAGGAAATCACGATATAGACCCAAACGGGTTTCCCTTATCTAAATTTGAAAAGCTGTATGGACCAACTATATTTTCGTTTCCTTATCAAGGATGCCTGTTCGTATTTCTGAGGATACTTCCAAAACCATATTCTGTAGAGCCAAGTATTAACTTTTTAAAGTCTCTTATAGCTAAGCATCCGCATCAAAAGTACAGGTACATATTTGTCTTCATGCATATTCCACCTCCTGTTTCAAAAGAAATTCGATCCAGGCAATTTGAAAAAGAAAAAGAGCTGATCAGCACTTTAAAAAAGCTTCAACCAACTTATGTGATAGCAGGTGATTACCATGGATATGCACATTTCGAACAAGATGAGATAATATATCTGGTCTCAGGTGGAGGAGGAGCAAAATTAAAGAAAACAAAATACGGCGCCTTTCACCATGCAATTGTGATTACGGTGTCAAAATCCGGAATTTCTGAGAAATTGCTCGTAGTAAAAGAAAGAAAAGACCTTCAGGATGCAATAGAAAGATTTGCCATAACACAAGTGTATCCTATCCTTCATAGGCTCGGATTAAATTAAAATAAGGCTTAAAAAATAATTGACAAAATCTGAGTAACTAATATTATACCTTTTACCTTGAAATCCTAAACTTTCTGAGCAAGGGGGTGAGATTATTGAATTATTTCTCCGAGAGATGCTTTTTTGCCTGCAAAGGGGGTGATAATGTGGTAAAGTTTATGTAAAATAAGTTTACACTAAGTCCCCTTATCAAAGGCAAAAAAGCATCTCATCGTTAAAATGAGATGCTTTTTTGTTTGTAAACAAAATAGAAAAAGAAAGGAGTAAAAAGAATGAAGGTAGTTGTAGAAAACAACCAAATAGAAAAAGCAATTAGAGAATTAAAAAAGAAACTTACAAAAGAAGGTTTTTTCTCTGAAATCAAAAGAAGAAGATTTTATGAAAAACCCAGTATGCAAAGAAAAAGGAAACAGGCAAAAGCAGCAAAAAGAAGAAAAAAGAAGGAGAAGAAAAAGAAGCTTCTTGGATAAAAGTTTACCAATAATTTTTCTTGACAAATAATTCTCTATTTTTATAAGAATCCCTCTTGAATGAGATCTGAAGGAAGAGGAAAGAAAATGACCTTACTAAGTATTCCTGGCGATAAGGTAAAAGACTGGTTAGAGGGCCTGTGCTTTTTTCTTTTGGGTTTTATAGGTGCATTGATAGTTGGCTGGTTTTTATTTCCTATGGCTCTTTATTCTGAACATACTCAGCCGATAAATTTTGACCACGCTATTCACTTAGAAAATGTAGAAGGAGACACCCTCACAGAGAAGTGTCTTTATTGCCACGAGTTTTATGAAGACGGCACATTTGCCGGTATACCTCGAATCGAGAAATGCGAAGACTGTCATGACCCTGAATCTCCGCTGGGGGATAGCTTAGAGGAGAAAAAATTTCTCACAAAATATTTAGCGCAGGGAAAAGAAATACCTTGGTATCACTACTACAAACAACCCCCATGTGTCTATTTCCCGCACATCAGCCATGTAAAGATGGCAAAAATAGCCTGTAAGACATGTCATGGAAATCATGGAACAAGCGAGTTTCTGCCGGTTTACCAAGAAAACCGCATTTCCGGATACAGTAGAAACATATGGGGAAAACATATCTCTGGTTACAAAGAACATAGCTGGGACAGAATGAAAATGGACGATTGTGCAGAGTGCCACACAAAGAAAGGCCATGAAGAGTATAACTCATGTTTCACCTGTCACAAATAAACTCATAGACGGGGACGAGTGATGAAACTGAACAGAAGAAACTTCATACTTTCTCTGGCCGGGGGTTTAATAGGAATCAATTTTACTCCGCTTCCGTGGAAACTGATGGACGACATTGCCATATGGACTCAGAACTGGCCTTGGGTACCTGTGCCGGAAAAGGGCAGATTCCACCATGAAAAAAGTATATGCACTCTTTGTCCTGGTGGATGCGGGATAAAAGTAAGAAAAGTGGACGGCATTCATGGAGACAGGGCAGTAAAAATAGAGGGAAGAACAGATTACCCGATAAACCCGCTCGGTATCTGTCCTATAGGCATGGGCGGTCTTCAGCTACTTTATGATGAAAGCCTCCGTTTTACCGGGCCAATGAAAAGAGGGGGCATGAGAGGAGCCGGGGAATTTGTGAATATATCCTGGGAAAAAGGCATTTCCCTTTTAGCAGAAAAGATTCGAGATCTTAGAGCAAAAGGCAAGCCTGAAGGTATCGTTGTTATAGACGGAAACAGAAAAGGAAGCACATGCTCTTTGCTAATAGAACGGCTTGTAAAATGCATTGGAAGTCCGAACTATATCAGAATCTCTAACATGGAAGACACATACGAGATAGCTTGTAAACTTATGACCGGAAAAAGGTCTCCTCTCGCTTTTGATCTGGAAAATTCTGACTATATCTTGAGTTTTGGCTGCGCACTTATTGACGGATGGGGATCTGCTGGCAGGATAATAAATAGCTGGAGCATGTGGCATGACTACAATCTGAAAAAAAGGCCCAAGATAGTCCAAATAGAGCCCAGATGTTCTGATACTGCGTCAAAGGCAACGGAATGGGTAGCTATAAGACCTGGTACTGAAGCTGCTCTTGCCTTGGGAATTGCTCATGTAATCGTAAAACAGGGTCTGTATGATAAGAGATTTGTGGAACAATGCTGCTTTGGTTTTAAGGACTGGGTAGGAAGTGATGGCCAGATACACACAGGATTTAAGAACATACTTTTAAAAAGGTATTCACCCGACAGGGTGAGTAACATCACGGGAGTTCCAAAAGAGAAGATCGTCTCTTTGGCACAGGAGTTCGCAAAAGCAAAACGTCCTGTAGCAATATTTGGAAAAGATAAAGGAGAGCTGCCGGGCGGAGTCTTGGAATACATGTCTGTTATGGCACTAAATGCGCTTGTGGGAAGTGTAAACAGAATAGGCGGTCTTATAATTCAGGACGGCTTACCTTTAAAGGATCTTCCTGAGCCCGTTTTAGATAACATTGCCAAACACGGGTTAAAAAAAGAAAGACTGGATGGTGCTGGTACTGAAGAAGCACCGTTTACTCATTCTATTGCAGAGGCAATTTCTGAAAGAGCAGAAGAGATAGAATTGCTCATGATATTCTCCTCCAATCCACTGTATACCTTACCTGACGCCAAGTCTTTGAGAAAAGGGTTTGGCAAGGTACCTTTCATCGTTACATTTTCGCCTTTCTTGGATGACACTGCAATGCTGGCCGATCTTGTGCTTCCAGACCATGTATACTTAGAAAAAACAGAAGAGGTAATTTGGCCTACAGGTCTTCAGTATCCTTTTTATGGTCTTTCAAAACCTGTGGTGACTCCGATATACAACACCAGACATACAGGAGATGTGGTGATCCAGATTGCAAAGAAGATAGGAGGAAATGTGGCAAGATCATTCCCCTGGAGCTCTTTTGAAGATGTGGTTAAGTACAGAGTAAAGGGACTGTACGAAGCTGGAGGCTCAGTAAGATACAAACCAGACAAACCGATCTGGAAGATGATAGAAAAGGGCGAAAGACCTGAAAAGGGATACTCCGGCTTTTCAGATATGTGGAAGAAAATAAAGGACAACGGATTTTGGTTTGATCTTCCAAACTACGACAGGCATTCTTTTGCTACTCCTTCGGGTAAATTTGAGTTTTTTAGTCAGCTTCTCTTTCGTTACAAAAAGAAGATCAAGTCCATGGGGATAAAGGCAAAGGATGATGAGGCATTCATGCCTCATTATGAATCTTCAGAATCGAGAGCTTCTGGATATGAACTAAAGATGATTCCTTATGGAATGATAAATCTTTCCAGCAGTTGGGTGCCAAGTCCTCCATTTGTTTATAAAACCATATTTGACAATCAGCTTATCAAAGAAGATTCGTTTGTAGACATCAATCCAAAACTTGCTAAAAAGCTCAAGCTCAAACAAGCAGATAAAGTAATGCTTTCTTCTCCAGCGGGCAGTATAAAAGTTAGAGTAAACATAACAGAAACAGTGCCTCCTGACTGCGTTTATGTGCCTATGGGATTTGGACATACAGGATATGATGAATTCATAAGAGGAAAAGGAGCAAATCCCAACGAAATAATAGTTGGTGAAAAAGACCCAATAAGTGGACACAAGATATGGTGGAACACACCCGTAAAAATTGTTAAGCTCTGATAGAGGGATTTATCATGAAAGGAAGTCATAAGGAGCCTTTGCACAGATATGGAATGGTAATCGATCTGGATAAGTGCACAGGATGTGGCACATGTGTTGTGGCATGTGCATCAGAAAACAACATATCTGTTAGACCTGACGAATCCGATAAAAAAAGATTCATAAGCTGGATGCAACTTTACATGATCACAAACGGGAAAGAATATCCTCACACAGAAGTGTGTTATATCCCCAGACCATGTATGCACTGCGAGGAAGACGGACATGGCGGACATCACCCTCCATGTGTTACTGTTTGCGTGGCCACTGCCACCAGAGTGGATGTAAACACCGGAATAGTAAGTCAGATACCCACCCGTTGTATAGGATGCAGATACTGTCAAGCAGCCTGTCCTTATCATGCAAGATACTTTAACTGGTGGGATGCATACTTTCCAAAAGGAAAAGGATTAGAAAGATACCTGTCTCCCGAGGTCTCTGTCAGGATGAGAGGCGTTGTGGAGAAATGCACATTCTGTCATCACAGGTACATGAGAGCAAAAAGAAAAGCAGAAGCAGAAGGCAGAAAGACACTGAAAGAGGAAGAATACATCCCTGCCTGTGCTGAAGCGTGCCCTGCTGGGGCTATAACTTTTGGAGATCTGAACAATCCGAATCACAAGGTATCTCAACTGATCAAAAGTGAAAGGGCATTCAGGTTGCTGGAAAGACTTAATACAAAACCAAAGGTCTATTATTTGTCTTCCAAAGAATGGGTAAGAAGGATGGCAGATCATTATTTACCTGAAGAGTTAAAACCTGTTACACCTCTATCTTTGAGGAGGTAAAAGATGGATTCAGCACTTATTCCGGAAGGGGTAAGCAGATGTTCAGCAAAAAAGTTCTTTTTGTGGACGCTTCCGTGGATATTAATACTTATCTGGGGCGGTATCTCTGCTATCTTGTGTCTCTGGAAAGCACTGAACCAAACTAACATGAGCAATATATTTGCATTTGCCCTCTGGATTGTATTTGATCTGGGCCTTATTGCCTTAGGAGCAGGAGCTTTTTTTACTGGATTTCTCACATACATAATAGGCAAAAAAGAACTAAAAGATATAATCAACGCAGCAGTTATAATAGGGTTCATATGCTACTCTGGAGCTATGGCTATACTCGGTATAGATATTGGACAGCCACTGAGAGGATGGTTCATATTCTGGCACGCAAATATACACTCCATGTTGGTAGAGGTTTCATTTTGCATCACCTGTTATCTTATGGTCTTATGCATCGAGTTTCTGCCCATTATTCTGGAAAATAGAAAACTTGAAGAAATCAAACCTGCCCGGCTGTTTGGTAAAAACCTGCATGGTATTATGGCTGTATTTGCAGCTACAGGCACCTTTCTTTCTTTCTTCCATCAGGGTTCCTTAGGAGGAATGTTCGGGGTAATGTATGCCAGGCCATTTGCTGCCAGAGGAGGCTTTTACATATGGCCATGGACATTCTTCCTGTTCATTCTTTCTGCCATAGCAGCAGGCCCGTGTTTTACTATATTGATTGTAAAGATCACCGAAAAGCTCACAAAGAAAAAGCTTGTGCCAGATAAGACTGTTCAGTTTCTTGCAAAGCTGTCGGGCATTCTTCTATCTTGCTACATAGTGTTAAAAATAGCAGATACCATATCCTGGATCTACACAGAAGCTCATAAAGCCGGTTTTACTTTTATGGACTTTTACAAAGAAGGGCCTTACGGAGTGTGGCTTCCAATCGCAGAAATAGGGGTGTGCGGGATTATACCGGCTGTACTCCTGATGGTGCCGAAACTTAGAAAGGAGCCCAAGTGGCTTATAATCGCGTGTATTCTTAATTGTACCGGTATCATATTGAACAGGTTTTCCTTCATTATTGTAACGCTTGCCATACCTGTTCTTCCATTTGAGAGATTCTGGAGTTACTTACCAACATGGCAGGAATGGGGAGTAGCGCTTGCGTCTATTGCTTACGGAGTTCTGGTGTTTTCGTTAGCATACAGGTATCTGCCCGTTTTTCCTAAGGAAAGGGAGTTAAATCCCGTTTCATAAGGAGGAAAGATGACCCCTTTTAGCTTTGAATGGCAGTGGGATATAGGTCACATAATATTTTTTGGATTTCTCTATCTTATCCTCACGATAGTAGCTCTTGGACTTGGATGGACGGGACTAAAAACAATTCTGCAGATGTTGGGGCTTCTGTGGGAAAGAGACCTGGAAGATTAGACATACCTTAAAGCTCAAGGTCAAGTTCTTATTAAAGCCATATAACAGTATCTCTTTTCCAGTGAGTGTCATCTTTGTAAGGATAGTCGAGGTTATAGTGCAAGCCTCTGCTTTCTTTTCTTAAAAGAGCACAGGTTATGATGAGCTCTGCCGTAAGTGCCAGATTTCTCAGCTCTAAAAGGTCTCTTGTTACTATAAAATCCCAGTAATACTCTTTTATCTCCTCCTGAATTATCTCGATCCTTCTTCTTGCCCTTTCTAACCTTTTATTTGTCCTTACAATTCCAACATAATTCCACATAAACCTTCTTATCTCATCCCAGTTATGGGATACCACAACTGCTTCGTCACTGTCTACTGCACTGCCGGGGTCCCACTCAGGAGGTTTTGGAAAAGGCTCGTGTCTTTTTTCTTCAAGATACTGCGCAGACCTTATGGCTGCCCTTTTTGCAAATACCAGTGCTTCTAAAAGGGAATTGCTGGCCAGCCTGTTTGCCCCGTGAAGACCTGTGCACGCCACTTCTCCTATGGCATAAAGATTTTCTAAGTTCGTAAGTCCGTCCTTGTCAGTAAGAACACCCCCACACATATAGTGGGCAGCAGGAACCACCGGAATAGGTTCTTTTGTAATGTCAATGTGAAACTTAAGACATGTCTCGTATATGTGGGGAAATCTCTTTTTGATAAAGTCTGCTGGCTTATGACTTATGTCCAAGTACACACACTCGTCACCGCTCTTTTTCAATTCCATATCTATCGATCTTGCCACAACATCCCTTGGAGCCAGTTCTTTCATAGGATGGTATTCCTCCATAAATCTGTTGCCCCTTTTGTCTATTAATATCCCGCCTTCCCCTCTTACGGCTTCTGAAATGAGAAAGTTTTTTGCCTCTGGATGATAAAGACATGTAGGATGAAACTGAACAAATTCCATATTAGCTATCTTTGCACCTGCTCTGTAGGCTACTGCCACCCCATCTCCTGTGGCTATATCAGGATTGCTTGTATAAAGATATACCTTTCCGGCTCCTCCGGTAGCCAGCACTGTTATCCTCGCCAGAAATGTCTTGACCACTCCATTCAACACATCCAACACATAAGCTCCCCAACAAGTTCTTTCTCCGATCTCCTTGGTCACAATACCCTTTTTGATGAGCTTTGCAGTAGTTATAAGATCAATCACCATGTGGTGTTCGTATATAGTTATGTTTTCATTTTCTTCGGCCCTTTCCAAAAGCACCTTCTCGATAGCATGACCCGTCCTGTCCTCTGCGTGTACAATCCTTCTCTTAGAGTGTCCACCTTCCCTTCCAAGATCCAGCAGGTGCGTCTCCTCGTCCACAGAAAAATTTACTCCCCAAGATATAAGCTCCTGAATCACTTTTGGCCCTTCGTATACCACCATCCTAACGACATCTTCATGGCACAATCCATCCCCTGCTTTAAGGGTATCCGAGATGTGATATTCAAAATGATCAGAAGGATCTATCACGGATGCAATTCCCCCTTGGGCATAATTAGTTGCCCCTTCTATCTTTTCTTTTTTGGTAACAATGGCTACCTTGCCGTACTTAGATGCATGAAGAGCAAAAGCAAGCCCTGCTATTCCACTACCAATTACCAGATAGTCGGTTTTAATCTCCATTTCTTGCACCTTTTAAGATTACTTTTTATAAATTTACTTCATTGCTCTTAAGATGTAAACTAAACAGAACCTACAGCATCTTGGTTTCTAAGGCTGAGAGTGAAAAAATTACAAACAAATGGTCCCACAATGTTTTGAACCACACTGTACACTATAGGGGGTATAGCTGATAAAGGCCCCCACTGAGATAGTGCAAGTACCGTTGCAAGGCCCGAATTCTGCATGGCTGTTTCAATAGAAATGGTCACGCAATTTATCTTTTTCAGTTTAAAAAACCTTGCAAAACAAAAACCCAATACATATCCGCTCATAAGATGCAAGAAAGATCCGGCTATAAGTATCAAAACCTGAGTCATTTTAAGGTGCAGAATCTTTGACTGTCCCGCTGCTACTACATATCCGATAATGAAAACCACAGCAATTGTTGAATAAACAGGCAAAAACGGCTTTATTCTTTCTGTATATCGGGGAAATAAGTGACTCATAAGAAGCCCAAAAAAGACGGGCAAAAGCGTAACCTCGAGCATGTCAAAAAACAGTTTTATTACATCCACATGTATGAATCTGCTGGCCAAAAACTTTGTTATAAAAGGGGTTAGAAAAGGTGCAATAAAAGTGTTAAGTGCTGAAAGACAAATTGACAGAGCCACATTTGCTTGAGCAAGAAAATTATAAACATTAGAAACAACCCCTGTAGGACACGAACCTGTTAACACCTGACCAGCAATATACTCAGGAGAAAGTCCACCTAAGTAACTGAAAAGTAAGCTGGCAATAATAAAACCAGAAATTGGCATTACCGAGTATTGCGAAAGTATTCCCACCACAGTTAAAAAGGGTTCTTTTAGAATTCCTTTAAAGTCGTCAACACTTAAAGTAAGCCCCATTGCCATAATAACAGAGCCAAGCAAAGGTTTTACTACAAATTTAATAGGCAGTAAGATAGGGGAACAGAACAGAGCTAACGGAATGATGATTATTGTCCACAACCACAAAAGATTCGAAAATCTGCTCATGCGCTTGTTTATATATGAGCGTGCTCTACAGTGTCAAGGAAAGCAAAATGCTATCCGCGATTATAGTCCTTAGGGGAATTTATGTAATAAAATTACTCAATAGCTGCTGGAGTTCACCAGATAAATCTTTTAGTGTGTGAGCTGTATATTTTACTTGTTCAGCCCCTTGAGCAGTTTGATTCCCCGCCCTGGTTATAAGTTCACTTACCTGTAACATATTTTTGATTTCCTTGTTAACCTGTTGGGTATTAACATTTATTTCGTTAGTAGTAGTACTTTGTTCGTTTACTGCAGTAACTATGTTTTCTGAAAACTCAGATACCCGCTGAATAACATCCGAAATATTCTTTACACTGCTAAAAGTTGTAAAGACCCCGTCCCGGAAGTTCTTTACCATAGAGTCTATATCAACAACCGAATTGCCTGTTTGCTGAGCAAGTTCTTTTACTTTGTTAGCAACCACCGTGAATCCTTTGCCAGCTTCGCCTGCTCTTGTTGCTTCAATAGTAGCGTTTAATGCCAAAAGCTTCGTTTGTTCAGCTATAGAACCTATAAGCTTGCTTATTTCACTGATATTGTTGGATGATTGTGTAAGTTCTTTAATTACTTGCTCGACTTTACCAACTTCTTCGTTTGCTTCTTTAGCAACCATATTTGCCTTATTTATATGTTCTGCAATTTCATTTATTGTTGCGCTCATTTGTTCCATAGCCACTGCCACTGAGGAAATATTTTCTGAAGCAATCTCAACCATAGTATTTATCTTTTGGGCTTGTTGTCTGGTACTATCGGCTCCATTAGCCAGCTGCATAGATATGTCAAATAATCGTTTAGATTCTGAAACCACTTTGGAAGCTTGTTTTTTTATCTTGGATATAAGAGTGTAAAACCGATGGATAAGAGAATTCACTACTGTAGAAATCTCGTCAATCTCTGTAATCACAGCCTTTTTATAAACAGAACACTCTTTGCAAGAGCTGTATGACCCTTCTTTTATTTTAAAGCATTTGATTTCAGGAGCAAAACTTCCCACTTCATACCAGCAATGAGATTCTTTACCATATACCGGGCAGTTATTATTTTCACAGCCGGTCATTACCGAACACTTCACATATTTAAGAGCTAATCTTTCTGTAAGATTTGCTTTTTCTCCTATTAACTTTAGTTTCTCTATAAAACTATTGATGGACTGGTATACCTTTTGCGTGCTAAGCACAATTACAACCAAAACAATAACAGCAATTGAAAATTCAATCAGTGAAAGCATAATGTGTTTATCAGCACTTTTTATAGCACTGGAAATCACATCTGTTTTAATAGGATCAATTTTACTCTCCATTACGAATTCTGCTTCTTTTTTCAGGTCTGAAACTTTTTTGATAAGTAAGCCTGTCAGAGACTTACTCTTCTTTACATCGCTCTTTATAAGTGGCCAAATCTTGCAAATTCTATTTATAGAATCTCTGATCCTTAAAGCTACTTTATTGAGTGACTCGTCTTTTTTAACTAACTTCTGCCACTTATTTAACCCTTGCTTTAGTATATTTAGTTCTTTTTCCACTTCACTTCCTTGTTTCTTATTAAGCAAAAAATCTTTTAAAAAATTTTGAAATTTCAAAAAACGTTGAGTAATTTCTTCATTCATGATCATATCCACATCAGACCAATAAGAAAGACGACTTATGTTACCTGAAGATGCGGCTTTTTCTTTTGAAGGATCTATAACTTCTTCCATGAAATCGTCTAAGAAAAGCTGTAGATTAGTGTTTTCTGTTTCTATCATTTTCATATACTTTTCTTTCCTCTTTTGAACTTTTTCACAGCCTTTCACTATGTTCTCTATTTCATTTAAAATACTTTCCCATTTTTTAATTAAGGAATTAAATTTCAAATCTTTTTTATCTGAGACCATATTTATCCACTTATTTAATCCCGTCCTGGCCCTGCTAATGCTATCCCACAACTTTTCAGTTCTCTGTCTGGTAGGATTCTGTTGCCAATATAAAAAAGAAGTTCTTATTTCCTCAAATTTACTAAGCACATCTTCATTCATTACCATATCTATGTCACTCCAGTAAGCTAATTTTAATATGTCCTTTTTTTGTATCTTAAGAATTCTGTAATTTAAGAAACAAATGGAAAATATAATCAAAAATATCACACCAAGTGCTATAAAAAGGCGCTGCTTGAAACTTAGGTTCCAGTTCATTTTTTACCCTCCCCTTTATCAAATCAAAACTTTTTCTCTTAATTCGGAAAGTTCTTCAAAAAATTCGTAGGCAAAAAGATGACAAAAAAATTACCTAAATTATTCAAAACTTAATATAAGTATATTTTTCTTGACAGGATTCCATTTCTTTATAAAAATAATTAAACGCTTGTAGCCAAAGGATAAATCAAATTGCGTTGCATAATAACCTTTTTAAGTGCTTCTAAGCTCGTTCTTCCTATTGCCTACAATTCACTGGTTCAAGGTTTCATATACAATCATATTGATGAGGTGCTTTCTAATTGGCTTCACAATGAAGCAATCAGCTTTGAAAAACGCCGTTTTCGCTTTTTTACATTTAGCAGACTCATTGGATCATACAGGCTTAAGGAAAAGAAAATCGAGTTTTCAGGGCCTGTAAAGCTTTACATAGGAACGATCCACAAGGTTGTACTTCAAAGCCTTGTGGAAAATCTCTTAAAAAGCCCGTCTGTAAAGCTTGGCGAAAGTAGCTGTGAGA
>CAYMUI010000035.1:0-27104 GCA_964393645.1 uncultured Desulfobacterales bacterium
CCCAGGTAAGGTTCTTCGCGTTGCATCGAATTAAACCACACGCTCCACCGCTTGTGCGGGCCCCCGTCAATTCCTTTGAGTTTTAGCCTTGCGGCCGTAGTCCCCAGGCGGAGGACTTAACGCGTTAGCTTCGGCACGGCAGGGTATAACCCCTACCACACCTAGTCCTCACCGTTTACGGCGTGGACTACCAGGGTATCTAATCCTGTTCGCTCCCCACGCTTTCGCGCCTCAGCGTCAGTATCGGGCCAGGGAGCCGCCTTCGCCACCGGTGTTCTTCCCGATATCTACGGATTTCACCCCTACACCGGGAATTCCGCTCCCCTCTCCCGTACTCTAGTATGGCAGTATCAACCGCACTTCCGGGGTTGAGCCCCGGGCTTTCACGGCTGACTTGCCATACCGCCTACACGCCCTTTACGCCCAGTGATTCCGAGTAACGCTTGCCACCTCCGTATTACCGCGGCTGCTGGCACGGAGTTAGCCGTGGCTTCCTCTGGTGGTACCGTCAGGGCTTATGGCTCTTAACCATAAGCCTTTCTTCCCACCTGACAGGGCTTTACGACCCGAAGGCCTTCTTCACCCACGCGGCGTTGCTGGGTCAGGCTTTCGCCCATTGCCCAAGATTCCCCACTGCTGCCTCCCGTAGGAGTCTGGCCCGTGTTTCAGTGCCAGTGTGGCTGGCCGTCCTCTCAGACCAGCTACCCGTCATAGCCTTGGTGGGCCATTACCCCACCAACTAGCTGATAGGACGCAGGCCCCTCCCTAAGCGGCAACTTCCATGGAGAGGTCACCTTTCACCTCTGAAGCCACAGCTTCAGAGGCTGTATCCGGTATTAGCCCCGCTTTCGCAGGGTTATCCCGGACTTAGGGGCAGGTTACCTACGCGTTACTCACCCGTGCGCCGCTTTACTCCCACACCCGAAGGTGTGGTTTCTCGCTCGACTTGCATGTGTTAGGCACGCCGCCAGCGTTCACTCTGAGCCAGGATCAAACTCTCCAGTTTAATAAAAAAACCGCCCACAGACCCAGAGGGACTCACTATTCAGTTTTCAAAGAGCATTCGTTTTTGTGTGTATTATATAATAAAAATTGTGATCAACTATGTCAAGCCTCAAATTTGTTGTCTGATAAATTGTCTGAGAACGGATAAACATTTTTCGCTTTATTTTATAACAAAATTTTTGGATCGTGTCTATAACTTTTGTTGTTTACATTGGCGGTTTGAAGTTAATTTAAAAAATACATCCTCCAGTTTGCCCTCTGCACCAGCTCTTTCTTCTAATTCCTTTATTGTCCCTATAGCGATTATTTTTCCTTTATCTATAATTGCTATTTCATCAGAGATTGCTTCTGCTATATCCAAAGAGTGAGTAGAAACAAATATAGTCTTGCCTTTGCTTGCATAATTCTTAAAAAGTTCTTTCACCATTTTTATACCTCTCGGATCAAGGCCAACTATTGGCTCGTCTATTATCAATATTTTTGGATCATGTACAAGAGCAGAACACATTACCAATCTCTGCTTCATTCCATGAGAATAAGTTTCTATAAGCTCATCTTTAAAATCTAAAAGATCAAATCTATTTAATAGTTCTAATATGCGAGTTTTTATCTCAAAGGGATCGATTCCATAAAGAGAAGCTATAAATTGTAAAAATTCATAACCGGTTAACTTCTCATAAATAAAAGGCCTGTCAGGAATGTAACCTAAAATTGCTTTTGCTTTGGTAGGATACTTCAAAAGGTCTATGTTATCCAGTATAATTGTACCAGAACTTGGTTTTAATACCCCTGCTATCATTTTTATAGTAGTGGTCTTGCCAGCCCCATTTGGACCAAGAAATCCCATGATTGAACCACTTTCTACTTCTAAATTTATATGATCCACTGCTGTTATATTGTGAAATTTTTTTGTAAGTTTAACAAGTTTAATCATATGAAAATTTCATTATTCTTATCTCTTTTAAATTTAAAATTAAATTGGTTAATTTTATATGCTTATTTACATTTCCATAAAACAGCACTACATGTCCGGCATCAACTGGAAACTGTCCTAAAGTGGTGTCTATCGGAACCCATTTTCCCAAGTATACTTCATTCCATGCATGATAAAAAAAACGACCATTTTTATATATCAATCCCACACACACCTTAGATGGAATTCCTACTGCTCTAAAAAGAGCGGCTGCCAAGACAGCGTGTTCATTGCAGTCTCCTTCCCTGTTCTTTAATGTTTCTAAAGCACTTGGAAAAGAAAATACCGGTTTCTTGTTTATATTTTCGTAAATCCAATCCACTATTTTTTTAGTTGCTTTTATAGGATCTTTTACATTTCCTATTATTTTTTTAGCAGTAATTTGAATAAGTTTAGTATTTGATTCTATATTAAATTCAGGTAATAGATATTTTTGAAGATCTTTTTTTAAATAAGGAATTTGAAATGGTATCTGTTGAGGAAGTTTTTCTTTTCTTACTTCAATTATCTTGGCAAAAGAGGTGTACACAACCTTTAACTTCAAGTAAGCTAATTTTCTTGGTTTAGATATTATAGTATTTGTTTTTATAGATACAAAATCCCATAAATCTGGCGCTGCTAAAGAAGAGATCGCATTCTGAGAATGTGATCTTAAGATTGATAAAGTATTACCTATTTGAACTTTTAGTAACTCACCATTTTTTGTTACCCATATACTAACAGGATTTCCTAACATTTTTGTTTGTATTTTATAAGCATGGTAGCTTATTTTTTGTATTTTTATTCGCTCATAGGCAACTATATTTAAACTTATATTTGTTGGAATCATTGTAATAGGATCTAAAAAAGGGAAACAAATAGTGGTTCCTACACGAAAATCTGAAGTATTAACAAAAGGAAATATATTTAAAGAAGATGCGATTGGCTTGGAGATACTAAAACTTTGCTGAATTAACTGACCTTCTGCTTTTCTCTTAATAATCAAAAGATTGTTTTTTACAGTTCCCGAAATGTGGAACTTAAACTTATTGGCAACAAATAAAAGGTCAACTTTTTTCAACATAAAGTTTTTATCTGTGATAGAAGCTATCCTAACATTTATATCCTCAGAGTATCCCATAAATATTGCTTTTATAAACAAATTATCTCTAATTAAATAGCCACTTTCTTGTGGTACAATACAGCTGTTAAGATAACCTATCTTCTTTTTTTTGAACAATATCTCAAACCATAAACTTTTAGGACTTGAAATTCTTAATTCTCTCTTTTTGACAGCACCGTGAAACTTGTCATAAAGATGAAAAAACAACAACCCCCATGTTCCTATTAAAATAAGGCCTAAAAAATTAAATAAAAAAATCTTCGTTTTTATTTTGAATAAAAAACCCTTCCCACCAGGGAAGGGCAAGTTATTATGATAATTCTGCATTATTCACTGGTTTTTACTTCTATCTTCTTTCCTGACTCGGTTTTGGGAAGTGTAATTTTTAACACTCCGTCTTTATAAACCGCTTCTACTTTGTCTGGATCTACATCCGCGGGTAACTCTAAGGTTCTGCTAAATGCACCGTATTTTCGTTCTATTTTGTGGTAATTTTCTTTCTTTTCTTCATGCTCACTTTTCTTTTCTCCCTTTATAGTAAGAAGCCTGCCATTTAAGGATATATCCAAATCCTTGGGATTTATACCTGGAATCTCGGCCTGTACAATAATGTCTTGATCTGTCTCTGATATATCCACAGACGGAACAAATTCTTGATCTGAGAAAGGCATTACTTCAAAAAATTTGTCAAAAAGTCTATCCATTTCCCGTCTGAATGCCTCCAGGCTTTTTACAGGATCCCTCCATGGAATTAATCTTGCCATGCTAATCACCTCCTTTTTTATTAAAAATAAGTTTGTACAAGGGACAAGTCAATGGTAATGCTTAAAAAAATTGAATTTGTGTTGAAATTATTTTTGAGAAATGTTTAAAAAATATTCCAAACAAAGGGGGGAGATCAACATGGACTTTAAACTTTCATCTGAAGAAAAAGAGATAATAAAGAAAGCAAAAGATTTTATAAAGCTTGAAATAGAGCCTTTAACTTCAAAGATAGAAAAAGAAAACGACTATCCAGAAGATTTAATGAAAAAAATGGCAAATGCTGGATTCTTAGGGATCTCTATTCCAGAAGAATATGGAGGAAGAAATCACAGTAACTTAGTTGCTATATTAATAGCGGAAGAGCTCGGTAAAGCAGCTAATGTATGCGCATGGCCCACTTTTATGAATAATAGTGTAGCTGAAACCCTTTATTATTGGGGGCCTGAGCATGTTAGAAAAAAATATATTCCACCTTTATGTAATGGAACAGCGATAGGATCTCTTGGATTTACAGAACCTGAGACCGGTTCTGATCCCAGGATGATTAAAACTACTGCTAAGCCAGAAGGAAATTACTATATTTTAAATGGTGTAAAAAGATATGTTACTAATGGAAATAAACCCGGATACGGGCTTTTCTTTGCAAAAGATGAAACAGGAAAAATTACCGCGTTTGTTTTGGAAAAACTTGTTGCTGGATATAGGTATACGAAACCTTGGCGTTTTATGGGGCTTGAAGGAATGAACTGTGTTGATGTGGTTCTTAGGAATGTAAAAGTGCCAAAAGAGAACATTGTAGGGAAAAAAGGAGATGGATTTCGAGTCTTATTAAGATGGATCTCTACGGAAAGGATTCAGCAAGCGGGATATATGGTTGGAATAGGACAGGCAGCAATTGATGAATCGATAAAATTCATGAAGAAAAGAAAAGCAGGAAGCAAGCGATTGGCTCAGCTGCAAGGATTCCAATGGATGATAGCAGAAATGCAAGCAAAAGTGGATGCGTGCAGACTTATGACTTACCGGGCAGCATGTGCAATGGATGAAGGCGAACCTTTTCAAGCAATATCTGCAGAGGTAAAAATTTTTGTAGTCCCTACAATACAAGAAGTGGTTAGAATGGCTCTTCAAATCCATGGCTCTTATGGTTATACAAAAGGTTTTAAAGTGGAAAGACTCTATCGATATGCTGCTCATGCAGGGGTTACAGCAAGCAGTACAGAAATTAACAAAACAATAGTGGGAACCTCGCTCCTTAGTGGAAGGAAAGAAATATGAAAGGCTTTTTTGTGTTATATATTTTATTGTTTATTTTTACTTTTTCCTGTGCTCCACAGAAAAAACTTTCTCCTCCCCCTTCTCAAGTCTATATTCCTGAAACAGTAAAACCCCCGAAAAAGGAATTTTCGCTATTTATATCCGATGTTATCTCTTATGCTAAAATAGATAACAACATAAAATTACTGGAAAATCTCTTAAAAAATCCAGATCTTAATGAAAGAGAAAAGAAAGAAATAAGTACTTTAATTTCCAATCTCAATTTAATAAAGAAATTGGCTTCTAAACAAAAGATAAGCTCAAGTGATACAAAAAAGATATTGAAACTCCTTTATAATTCTTTTTCCCTGTTAGAAAAAGAATACATATCTACACTTTTGCTTTACAAAAAGACAAGTATATCCAAAATAATAAAAGAAATAACAGAGAAAAGGACAAAAATAATCAATGCTTATCAAGAGAAAAGATACACTGACGTAATAAATGAATGTTTGGAATTGAAACTTAAATTTGGACCTGATGTAGTGGATCCTCAGATAGAGGTCATTTTTGCTTTATCACTTGGGAAAATAGGCATGTTCCGAGAAGCAATAGAAACTGGAGAAAAGGCGCTCGCACAGATTTCTATTTTTCCAGATAAAGAATTTCTAAAAAGCAAATTAGAAGAATGGAAAAATATTGTAAAAGAAGCAGAGATTGAAGGAAAAGTCGAAGTAAAAGAAGAAAAAAAAGAAGAAGAAATCAATATTGATTTGGTCATTTCTAATGTAGAAAGACTTATAAAACAAGAAAATTTTGAGCAAGCCCTTGCAATTTTAAATGAGGTAAAAAGTAAAAATGAAGACATAGAGCGATTGAAAAATCAAGCCATAGAAGGAATTATAAACAGAGAAAGAAACAAAGCAGCCAAATTGTTTCTTCTGGCCAAAGAAACCGAGCAAAAAGAAAAGAAGCTAAAATACTTGGAACAATCCTACAGGATACTGGAAGCTTTAATAATTCAATATCCCGACTCCCCTCTTATAAGCAGGGTAAGGAAAAACCTTGAAAAAGTAGCAGAAGAAATCAAAAACTTAAACATTAAGGAGCAATAATATGATGAACTACAATACCTTAATATTCGAACTCCAAAAAGATATAGGAATAGTAAAGTTTAACAGGCCTAAACAGCTAAATGCTATTAATGAGGAAATGATAGATGAAATGGAAGATCTCTTAAACAAGATTCCACAGGAAGTAAAAGTGCTTATTCTTACTGGCCAAGGAAAAGCCTTTATTGCTGGAGCAGACATTTCTTATCTTGCTAAGTTATCTCCACTTGAAGCGAGGAGATTTGTAAGAAAAGGTCAAGAGCTGTTCTTTAAAATAGAAGCTCTTCCAATACCTGTAATCGCTTGTGTAAATGGATTTGCATTAGGTGGAGGGCTTGAAATAGCCATGTCTTGTGATTTTATTTATTGTTCAAAAGAAGCCAAATTAGGGCAACCCGAGGTTAACTTAGGAATTATGCCAGGATTTGGGGGCACTCAAAGACTTTCCCGTTTAGTTGGAAAAGCTGTGGCAAAAGAGCTTTGCATGACTGGAAGAATAATAAGCGCAGATGAAGCAAAGGAGTTGGGAATTGTAAACAAGGTTTTTCCAAAAGAAAGTTTATGGGATGAAACTATGAAAGTGGCTAATGAAATAAGTAATAAAGGCAGAATATCCCTGAGAGCTATAAAAAGGACCATAGACAGAGGATTTGATTTAGACCTTAGATCAGGATGCTATATGGAAGCAGACAATTTTGCTTTATGTTTTGCGAGCCCAGATGCAAAAGAAGGGCTAAATGCTTTTTTAGAAAAAAGGACTCCTCAATTTAAAGGAAAATTGATATGATAGTTAAAGAAATGGGGATGTAGCTCAGTTGGGAGAGCGGTGCGTTCGCAACGCACAGGTCGGGGGTTCGAATCCCCTCATCTCCATTTTTTTATTTTTTAGGGAAAAAGATGGACAGGACTTCAGAGATCAAAAGAAAAACAAAGGAAACAGATATATACCTTAAAATAAACTTAGATGGTAAAGGTCTCTGTTCTGTAAGCACTGGAATCCCTTTTATGGATCACATGCTAAACCTGTTAGCCCTTCACGGATTCCTCGATTTAGAATTGAAAGCAAAAGGAGATATAGAAGTAGATTATCACCACACTGTTGAAGACATAGGTATATGTATAGGCTTAGGTATAAAAGAAGCTCTCAAAGACAGAATCGGTATAAACAGATACGGAGAAGCAACAATTCCTATGGATGAGGCATTAGTAAGAGCCGTGGTGGACATATCTGGAAGACCTTTTCTTCGCTATAATGTCTTCATTACTAAAACTGTTACTGGAAAATTTGATATAGGTCTTATAAAAGAGTTTTTTTATGCATTGGCAGTAAACGCAGGTATTACATTACATATAGATCTGATTTCGGGAGAAGAGCCCCATCATATTGCAGAGGCAATATTCAAATCATTTGCCAGGGCTTTTGACAAAGCAAAACAAATAGAAAAAAGACTGTCCACTCAAGTTCCATCCACAAAAGGACTTTTGTGATGAAAAGATTTTTCCCTGTATTTGTTATGATACTTTTTTTTGTAGCCTGTTCTTTTGAAAGACAAAAGGTTTTCTGGAAAAATAAAGAAATCCCTTGCTTAAGAAGATTAGTGATCATAGGATTTAGACCTGTCTCTCCTATTTTTAAGGGAAGTTCTTATGTAAGATGCCCTATTTCGGATAACACCTTCAGAGGAGAAAAGGTTTCTGAAAATATAGCGACTATGATGACAGAGCTTCTTGTAAAACATATAAGCAACAAAGGACATTTTGAAATTATAACGCCCCAGACGGTAGAAAAAGAATTTTTAGATATATATCAAGTAATTGATAATACGGACAAAAAAGATCTTCTTTTAGAATATATAAAACAGATAGGATTTGCGTTTAATGCGAATGCAGTACTGTTAGGTCATGTATTCAGGTGGGAGGAAAGAATAGGCTCTGATTTCTCTGCTATGAGACCTGCTTCTGTTAGTTTTGACCTACATCTTATAGAAACAGAAAAAGGGGAAGTTGTTTGGACAGAAGAGTTCGACAAGACACAAAAGTCTTTAAGTGAAAATCTCTTGGAAATAAAAACATTTATAGAAGGAAAAGGCAGATGGCTTACAGCTAAAGGATTAGCTGATATAGGAATTTCGAGAATGGTTAAAAAGCTTTTAAGAACACAAAAAAGATGCAGAAAATAAAAATCATCCCAGCAGTAGATATAAAAGAAGGTAAATGTGTAAGGTTAAGGCAAGGAGTTGCTTCAGCTAAAACCATCTTTTCTGATAAACCAGAAGAGATGGCAAAAAAATGGTATGAGTTGGGAGCAGAAAGAATCCATGTGGTAGATCTGGACGGAGCATTTTCGGGAAGACCTGTAAATTTTGAGATAATAGAAAGGATAGTCAAAAATGTGCCTGTAGAGATAGAAGTAGGTGGAGGCATTCGAGACCTTGAAGTTATTGAAAGATATATAAAAATTGGAGTCAGTTATGTAATCCTTGGGACTATTGCGATAAAATTTCCTCATATGGTTATAGAAGCTGCTCAAAGATATCCTAAAAGGGTAATTCTTGGTATAGATGCTAAAGACGGTAAGGTAGCTATAGAAGGGTGGGTAAAAAAGAGCGAGATTGCTCCTGTTGAGATTGCTAAAAGGTTTGAAAATTATGAAATAGCCTCTATTATTTATACAGACATAAAAAGAGACGGAATGAAAACGGGCCCTAATATAGACGCAATTAAAGAACTTGCTTCTTCTGTAAATATTCCGGTTATTGCCTCTGGTGGAGTAGCCACTATCGAGGATATTAAAAAAATTGCAAAACTTTCTTGCTATGGAGTAGAAGGAATTATTATAGGAAAAGCCTTATATGACGGAGATATTGATTTAAAAGAAGCTATAGAAATAACAAGAAAGGAGTGTACAGATGTATACAGCAAGTGATCTAAGAAAAGGGTTAAAAATAGTAATAGATAATGAACCCTACATAATAATTGACTTCCAATTTTCTAAGCCAGGAAAAGGGCAGGCATTATACAAATGTAAACTCAAAAATATGATAACTGGTGTAATAATAGATAAAACTTACCGTTCTATTGACACATTTCAGCCCGCAGACTTAGAAGAAAAAAAGATGCAATTTCTTTACAAACAAGATAATCAGTACTGCTTCATGGATATGGAAACTTATGAACAAGTCTTTCTTACAGAAGATCAGGTGGGAGATGCAAAGAATTTTCTTACAGACAATTTAGAAGTAGAAGTGCTGTTTTTTGAAGGAAAACCTATAGGAATAGAGCTTCCAAATTTTGTAGACATAAAGGTAGTTAAGAGTGAACCTTGGGTGAAAGGAGATTCTGTCTCCAGTAATACAAAACCAGTGGTTCTGGAAACAGGGTATGTAATTCGCGTACCAACATTTATAGAGGAGGGAGAGAAGATCAGAGTAGATACCAGAACAGGCGAGTATGTCACAAGAATTAAAGAATGACGTTATTGTCCTCAGATCAGAAATATTACATAAAATAAGAGAATTTTTTCACCGCAGGGGTTTTATCGAGGTGGAAACCCCTTTTCTTTTACCGTATGTAATCCCAGAGTCTTACATAGACGCCATAAAAGCAGAAAACGGATTTTTACATACTTCTCCCGAATTATGCATGAAACTGCTTTTGGGCTTAGGATATGAAAAAATATTTCAGATATGTAAGTGTTTCCGAAAAGGAGAAAAAGGAAAGCTTCACCTCCCAGAGTTTACTATGCTGGAATGGTATCATGTAGGAATAGATTACAACACCCTAATGCAAGAATGTGAATCTCTTATTGTCTTTTTATGCAAAGAGCTTTTTGGAAAAGAAAAGATAAGATACAAGAACACAGAGATATCGTTAACTCCTCCGTGGGAGCGAATTACTGTAAACGAAGCATTCAAACGCTATGCATCCGTTTCTTTACAAGATGCTATTAATAAAGGTCTGTTTGAAGAGACCATGGTGTATGAAATAGAGCCTAACTTAGGAATTAAAAAACCCACTTTTTTAAAAGACTATCCTGTATCTATGGCTGCTCTTTCTAAGATAAAAGATAACCATGCAGAAAGATTTGAACTTTATATCTGTGGATTAGAACTTGCAAATGGATACACAGAACTAACTGATATGGAAGAAATGAAAAAAAGGCTCGAAATAGAAAACAAGAAAAGAAAAGCTCTAAAAAAAGAAACCTATCCTATTCCAAAGCCATTTTTTTTGAAAGTAAAATATCTTCCAGAATGCAGTGGAATAGCACTCGGTATAGACAGATTGGTTATGCTTCTTTGTAATGAAGAAAACATAAATAATGTTGTAGCTGTCACTCCAGACGATTTAAATTACTGCTGAGCCTCCCACAGTATTCTCAACACCTCCTCTTCAGTTCTTGCTTCCATAAGAGCAGATGAAACAAAAGGTTTGCTAAATATCTTGGAGAGCTGAGTAAGATATTTGAGATGTTTATCCAGCTTATCTTCAGGAATTAAACTCAAGATTATAAAATGAACGGGCTTTCCATCCATTGCACCAAAATCTATTCCCTTATAAGAAATGGCAAATATACCCATTATGTCTCGTTGATCTTGAACGATACCATGCGGAATAGCTAATGATCTCCCAATTCCTGTGGTCATAGACATTTCTCTTTTTATAA
Organism: uncultured Desulfobacterales bacterium; assembly: GCA_964393645.1. Classification (GTDB taxonomy): domain Bacteria; phylum Desulfobacterota; class DSM-4660; order Desulfatiglandales; family JALVZP01; genus JALVZP01. Next base: position 10,881 of record CAYMUI010000035.1, read on the forward strand.
CTTCTTCTAAAAGTTGGCCTTCTTGGGAAAACGGGATCCCTTTCCTTATACACAGGTGATGTACAAGTTTTGCTATCGCTTCCCATTTGTCCTCTGCGTCAATCCCTATCACTATATCCTCGGCTCTGATAAACCCAAAAATCGCTGGATATGCCTTTCCTTCCTCTTTTGTTAATCTGAACAATATCTTTGTGGCAACAGAACCAAGAAATTCATTTAATACCACCGCAGAAAGCACCACTGTAGAATAAGTTTCCATCAGCGAGGGCACCAATCCTTTTTCTTCAAGCAAAAGCAGAAAAGCCAGAGCCAATCCCGCTTGGGGAAGTAGGCCTACTCCAAAAAGAGCTTTTTTATAAAGGCCTGTAAAAAAAGCACCTATATAACCACCGATGAGCTTTCCAGTAAACCTGGACATCACAAACAAGATTATAAGCTTCCATTTTTGGGGAATAAAAGACGGATTTAAATGAGCACCTGCCATTGTAAAAAACAAAAGATAAATGAAAGATTCGATCTTACCAAACGCCTCAAATACCTCATCTGCCACTTCTTTTGTATTTGTTATGATCAATCCCATGCATATAGAAGCAAAAAGGGGAGAGATATGAAGTTGATCCGCTATCCCTACCAAAATCATCAAAGAGAAAAGAGATGCCCACAGTATTTTGACTTTAAGCCTTCTGACAAAGCTTACGGAAAAACAGAACAGTAGCCCAACCCCTACACCCAAAAACAATGCGATTAAAAGCTGGATTAACCCCACATGTAAGTATGCTGAACCAGCAGCACACAGAATCCCAAGGATAAAAGTAAACAAAATTGTACAGACCACATTATTCAACGCTATAGTGGGAAGCAAAGCGGAAACAAGAGGACCTTTAGCTCTTGTTTCCCGAACAATGGCAAGACTGGCTGCTGGTGCTGTGGTAGCTCCTGTAATTCCAAGTAATAAAGAAAAAAGAACAGAGCCGGTAATAAGAAAAAAAGAAAAAGAGATAAAAAACACGGTAAGCAGTATATCGGAAAAGGTCAATATACACACTTTCTTAAATTCTTCTACTTTTAGATGAAGCGCTATAGAAAAGGCTATAAAACCAAATGCGATTGAATTCAAAGGAGAAAGTCCACTTTCTATGAGTTCATACGAAAAAACTTTCAAGCAAAAAGGGCCAGATACAAGACCTGCGCCCAAGTTTCCTATGATACTCGGAAGATGAACCTTTTTTGCTAATAACCCTCCTAAGTAGCCGAATATAACAATAAGGGCAAAACCTAAAATTGGATTCGATACCGTAAACATGATGTTGATTAAGTATCAAAAAATTGATAATTTTTAAATAAAAGTGTACTTAAGGAAGAAAATTATGAAGATAGAAAAGTTTGCTTTTGGTTCTATTACAATAGATGGAAAGACATATCAATCTGACCTGATAATCTATCCTGATGGTACTATAGAAGAGCCGTGGTGGAGAAAGAGCAGTCATATCTTGGCAAAAGAAGATATAGATAAACTTATAAAAAGAAAACCAGATATGATCATAGTAGGAACAGGGATCAACGGATTCATGAGACCTGAAAGAGGTCTTGCAGAATATATAACTTCCCAGGGAATAGAATTTATTGCGGTTCCTAATGAAAAAGCAGTTGAAATGTTCAATAAGTACTTTAATTCTAACAAAAAAATCGGTGCTTGTTTCCATTTAACCTGTTAAGTTCCAAGTAATGGAAGAGCAGAAAAAAAAGGAATTTGCAAAACTTTTAGCCCAGACAGGAGCTTTTTTCTTTAAAGAGGGTCTTAAGCTCAAAGATGGAAGGCCAAGCCCTTACTTTATCAACATGGGAAAATTTAGCAGCGGAAAATTAAGTTATACATTGGGTTCTTTTTATGCCGATATGATTGTCCAATATGGAGTTGACAAAAAAGCAGACATACTTCTTGGCCCATCTTATAAAGGCAGTGCTATCGCGCTGGCCACTGCTATTGCTCTATGGAACAAGTACGGAATAAACCTACAGTTTGACTACGACAGAAAAGAGATAAAATCTCATGGTGAAATGACCGGAAAAAAAGGGACAATGGTCAATAATGCTCTATTTGATGGATGCAGGATATTTATTTTAGATGACGTGATCACTTCTATGAAGACAAAGTATGATTTTGTAGACAAGGTTAAAACAGAATCTACTATAAATGGGATTAAATGCGAAATAGTCGGAATAGGAATAGCAGTAGATAGAGAGCAGAGTAACATTGAAGAGTTTACTTTAAATACAGGGATTCCCGTATATAGTATTTTAAAAGTAAGTGAGCTTGTAAGATACTTGTACGAGGAAAAAATTCCCGTTTTAATCAACAACAAATGGCAACCTATAGATGAAAAGATAAAGGAGAAAGTGGATGAATACCTCAGATTGTATAAAGCTCATTAGTGAAAGACTCAAAACTAAAAAACCTGTGTCCATTCCTAAACTGAACTCCTACAAAGAAGCAGCAGTTCTTATTCCTATCTTTGAAAAAGACGAAAAAGTACATATTCTCTTCACTAAAAGAAGTAAAAATGTAGAGCATCACAAAGGTCAGATTTCATTCCCTGGTGGAAGGATAGATGACACAGACCCGTCACCAGAACATGCGGCGTTAAGAGAAGCTCATGAAGAGATAGGGTTAAAAAGAGAAAATGTAAAATTGCTGGGCAGACTTGATGACACCATTACTTATGCATCTGGATATATAGTACATCCGTTTGTGGGGCTGATTCCATATCCTTATGACTTCAAAATAAATGACATAGAAGTAGAAAGGATCCTCTTTGTACCACTCGATTTTTTCCTGCAAGATGGCACTGGAACATTTAAGTGTATCTATCATGAAGGGAAAATTTATAATAGTCTTGCTTATGAATATAATGGTGATATAATTTGGGGTGCTACAGCAAGAATAGTTAAAAATTTGATAGAAGTGATTTCGGGACGTAGCTCAGTCTGGTAGAGCACCGCCTTCGGGAGGCGGGGGTCGCAGGTTCAAATCCTGTCGTCCCGATCATTCTCTTAATGCATATATTCCGTAAGGTTCTACTATACCATCAAAAAATGTTCGTGAAATAAGATCAAAATAGAGCTGGTATCTACTAACAGGGATATTTTCATCGCTTACATTGATAATAGCCAAGATTTTTTCATTACCCATCTTACGTTCTATCGAAACCAGCCTTTTGTCTATATCTATCACTTTCTTGATACCTCTTGGATGAAATGCTCTCACCCTTTTTCTAAAATCTAAAAGTTTTAGATAGTTCTCAAGTACCTGATGCCTTATAGAATTCTTGTCTCTAAGCTCTTCCTCGAGCTCTACAAGTTTTAGTTTTTGTCTGTTTATCATTCTCTTTATTCCTGTCTTCTTAACTCCCTCATAATAATTTCTTGAACCCAACAGGCTGTGAATGTATATACCTGGCACACCTTTTAAGAAAAGCATGATCGCCTGAGAGGCCATAAACCTTTGAATCTGAAACGGATCTGAAGGGTTGTTCGGATCATTTATGGCATCAAAATAGGTAATGTTAAGTTCATAAGGCTCTTTTTTGTTACCTCTTTTCATGTAGGATACAAGTCCGTTGTGCTTTAAAGTAAGCTTTACAAGATTTTCTATCTGCTCTTTGGTAAGTATCCCTTTTGCTCCTAAGAGCCCTATTCCATCATGAGAGGCAAGAAAATCAAAAAATAACAGGTCTGGCCTTGTTCTTTTAGTAATCCAGTGAATCTTTGAGGCATCTTTTCGTAAAAAGGCATCCAAGACCAAGGGAGGTAATGAAAACTGATAAACCATGTGTGCCTCATCACCCTCTCCAAAGTAGGAAATGTTCTCTTTATATGGGAAATTGGCTTCTGTAAGCAGCATGGCATAAGGAGCTACATATTGGAGTATTCTTCTAAATAATTTTACTATTTGGTGAGTTTTAGAAAGATTTACACAGCTTGTATGAGGCTCTTTCCATATATAACCTACTGCGTCCAGCCTTATGATTTCTGCACCTTGAGATATATAAAAAAGCAGCACATCTATTATCTTCATAAGAACTTCCGGATTTCTATAGTTTAAATCTATTTGATCAGCACTGAATGTAGTCCATACATATTTATCTCCCATCGCTGTTTTAAACTTGGTAAAAAGCGGGGTTTCCCTGGGTCTAAAAACTTCCGGCATTTCTACAGGCTTATCGTACCAGATGAAATAATTCAGGTATCTTTTATCCCCTTGCAAAAACTTCTGAAACCATTCAGACTTGCTGGAAACATGATTCAGTACGAGATCCACCATTAAATGATAGTCTCTTGCAATCCTTCTTATATCTTCCCATGTGCCAAATTGAGGATCCACTTCCTTGTAGTTTATAACAGCAAATCCACCATCAGAGCTGCTCGGAAAAAATGGAAGTATATGTACCCCAGTAATCACATCTTTTACATACTTTTTTAAAAAGTAGTGTAATGTAACCAAAGGTTTTTCCCCTTCTTTCTGGATATTATCTGCATAAGTGATCAATATGGAGTCCTTTTCTGAAATAACAGGCTGATTTTTATATTTTTTTCTTTTAAAACGGATAAGCTCGTTTCTGGAATATATATCCATCTTGTTCTTCAAAGGACCTATAAGCTCATATGCCACTTGTTTTGAGTATATAATCCTCAATATGTTTCGGATTTGCTTTATAAGTTCTACTCTTCTTTTGCTTATCTTCATGAAGCTCCCCCTTTAACGAAGCTTTACACAAAAAGATAGCAACGGAGCTTTTAAAAGTCTATTCAATTTTGTTATTGCCATAGATAAGCTGTTTTTTTATACTCTTTAGCAAAAAAGGGGAAGCTAAATGAAAGAGATTGTAAAAATCTTCTGTGAAAGATTTTGTATCCCTGATTCAGAGGCATTTACAGAGTTATTTACAGAAGATGCTGTATACATAGATTCCCTCTATGGAGAATACAGAGGAAAGGAGAATATAAAAAAATTTCATATAAGGTGCCATGAAGAGGCAAAAGAATATGTCTTCACTCCTAAGAATATAATTTCTGAAAAAACATCTCAGGCATTTGAATGGGAACTTGAATTCACATTAACCACTCCTTTTGCTAAAGGAAAAAGGATTAAAGTTTGTGGAGCTTCTTTCCTAAGTGTAGAAAACGGAAAGATAAATTCATATAGAGAATATTCTGACAGTGTAGCAATTTTACTAAAAGGGAATGTTCCGGACGATAAGGTAATCCGGTTTTATAAAAGAAAATATCAGGAGAAGGATATATGATAACAGCTTTTGTACTTGTTAAGGTTGAAAAAGGAAAAATTCAAGATGTTGCTTCAAAGTTAGGGGCATTTGAGGAAGTAAAAGAAGTGTTTTCTATCACTGGAGAATATGATCTTTTGGTAAAAGTGCAGGTAAAAGAATATGAAAACATGTCAGATATTGTTACAGAAAAGTTTCAGAAAACTGATGGACTCTTGCATACCATCACAATGATGGCATTTAAGACTTACAAATTCTTTGATCTCTCAGAAGGCATTGTATCGCCAGTATATAAAACCGTTCCAGAAAAGATCCCGGAAGAAGGAAAAAACATAGCCAAAAGCATACTCTCAAAGCTTACTCAGGGAGTCGACCTCAGCCAGAATGAAATCTTCTCTTTTATAGAAGCCATAAACAAAGATCTGCTTACAGATGCACAGATTGCTGGATTCTTGGTAAGTCTTATTACAAAAGGGCCGAGCGTAAAAGAGGTGGCATGGATTGCGCAAGCGATGAGAAAGTACTGTATTCCTTTAAAGACCTCCATTCCTGCTGAAAGACTTACTGATACCTGTGGGACTGGGGGAGGATTTCCAACATTTAATGTAAGCACAGCAAATGCGATACTCACTGCGTCTGCTGGAATCCCTGTGGTAAAACATGGCAGCAGGTCTATTTCTTCCTCTTCTGGAAGTGCGGATGTTTTGGAAGCATTGGGGGTAAAAATTGATCTTAATCCGAATCAAGCGGCTGAACTTTTGGAAAAAGTGGGTATATGCTTTCTTTACGCCCCAAATTTTCATCCAGTAATGATGAAAGTATTTGTTCCTGAGGATCAGCTTGGAATAAAAACCATATTTTTTACTGTAATAGGGCCTCTTATAAACCCCGCCAGAGCAAAAAATCATATGATGGGAGTCTATAAACCAGAGCTTGTGCCTATGGTAGGGGATGTAGTTGCTCAAATGGACTTTAGGCATGTAATCGTGGCTCACGGATTAGATGGGCTGGATGAAATCTCATTGGCAGGAAAGACTTCTATAGCAGAGATAAAAGAAGGAAAAATAAAAAGGTATGAAATTGTGCCGGAAGACTTTGGTTTGAGAAGATGCAGCTTAGAAGAACTGGCAGGAGGAAGCCCAGAATATAATGCCCAAATAATAAAAGACATATTTTCAGGAAAAGAAAAAGGAGCAAAAAAGGACTTTTTAGTAATAAACTGTGCTGCAACCCTTTATGTAAGTGGTGATGTTCCGAATATCAAGGATGGGATAGAAAAGGCGAACAGACTTATAGAATCTGGCGCTGCCATGAAAAAGCTCGAAGAACTTATTTCTTATTCAAACAGGCTTTAAATATGTCTCTTTTAGAAAGCATCCGAAAAAGGCAAAAACAAAAGTTTTTTCCTGTTATATCTGAACTAAAGATCAGATCAAAAAAAGCAGGAGACTTGCTCAAAGGAAGAGATCCTATAAGACTTGTTAAAGAGATGGAAAAATGTCCTATCGCAGGAATAAGTGTTGTAACAGAGTCAACCCACTTCGGTGGAAGCATGGACTTGCTTAAAAAAGTGGCATCTTGTGTTTCTGTACCTGTGCTTCACAAAGATTTCATAAAGGATCGGGATCAGATAATAGAATCAAAGAGAGCCGGTTCATCAGCCATCCTTATTATAGCCTCAATCTTAAGTAAAAAAGAAATAGAAGAACTTGTAGATGTTGCGAAAAGCCATAACATAGAGGTGCTCTTAGAGGTCCATTCTGTAGATGATCTAAAAAAGTTAAACCATGTAGAATTTGATCTTTTGGGCATAAATAACAGAGATATAAGAGTGCTCGAAACAGATGACACAGGAGTTGAATTGACAGAAGCACTTATAAAATTTTGTCCAAAGGATCATCCTATTATTAGCGAAAGCTCTATCAGTTGCCCCTCTGATGTAAAAAGAGTAAAAAAAGCCGGTGTAGATGGGATCTTAGTGGGAACAGCTGCTATGTTAGCACAAAATATAAGAGATTTTTTAAACAGCCTTATATCTGTAGGATGGTAAGGGTAAAGATATGTGGAATTACTAATGAAGAGGATCTAACTTTGTGTGTTAAATACGGAGCAGATGCTGTTGGCTTTGTAGTGGAATATCCTATTCCTGTACCCTGGAATCTTGATCTAAACAAAGCAAATAAGCTTATGTTAAAAGTCCCCCCTTTCGTATCAAAGGTCTGTGTAGTAGGACATGAGTACGAAAAAGTAACAAAGATAGCAAGTCAATTAAGGCCAGATGTAATACAGCTACACGGAAGTGAGCCTTTGAACGAGACGAAAAAACTTGTTTCAGCAATTAAGTCGTTAAAAATAAAGGTTGTGAAGGCAATAAGATTTTCTATTGAAACAAAAAAACCTATATCTCAAGTTCAAGACCCGATAAGATTGTGTAGTATACTGGAAAACATGGGAGTAGATGCCATTCTTCTTGATGCTGCTTCCTCTTCTATGCCCGCAGGAACAGGAAAAAAGATTGATTGGAAAGTTGCTTCTCAGATAAGAAGTGCTACAAATGTTCCGATTATACTGGCAGGAGGACTAAATCCAGAAAATGTATTGGAAGCCATCTCTCAGGTCAGACCTTATGCAGTAGATGTAATAAGCGGGGTTGAATCAAAAAAATATTCAAATAACACCTAACTACTGAGTACAACCTTGGAGCGATAAAATGGATAAGATATGCTATAAGCCTATAGGGATCGTTTACTCTCCTTTTAAGGAACCAAAAGGGGTGCCTATTCAACCTGTATTTGCAAAAGGTGCTGAGGGAAAGATTGAAATATTTTCTGAATACAAGGCAGGACTAAAAGACTTGGAGGGGTTTTCACACATAATAGTTATATACCACTTTCACAAAGCAAAAGAACCAAAACTTGAGGTAACCCCGTTCTTAGATCCAACTCCCAAAGGAGTATTTTCCACAAGAGCTCCCAGCAGACCAAATCCCATAGGAATCTCTGTTGTCAGGCTTATAGGAATAAATGACAATGTCCTGCATGTGTCAGAGATAGACATGATAGACAAAACGCCTGTTTTGGACATTAAACCATATGTGCCCAAATTTGATGTAAGAAAAGATGTAAAGGCAGGCTGGTTAGAGAAAAGCTTAAAAGAACCTATTCTTTTGAAAGATGACGGAAGGTTTTCGAGTTCTGGAAAATAGCCTTAATAAAGGAATAACAGATGAGAAAATGTTTGTTGATTGCGTGTTTCTTTGTTTTCTGCTCTTTCATTTCTGCTGCCCGATCAGAAACAGGTTATATAAAAGAAAAAATCACACTTGATCAGGCAATAAAAAGAGCATTAAAAAGAAATCATGCCCTTCTTTCTAAGGAAGCCCTTGTTGAAGCAGCAATAAAGGAGAAAAAGGCTGAATGGGGAAGGCACCTACCAAATATAAACCTTCTTGGAGAAGCCTACAGAACAAGATATCCAACCGCAATAACACCTATAGGAGGAATAGGAAAATTTCCACATTTCAGCAAGGACATTTATCTGTACAACCTCAGCTTAGAGCTTCCTATATATGAAGGAGGTAGGATTTCAAAGCAGGTCAAGATAGCAGAATTAGAGATCAAAATAAGAGAAAGTCTCAAAAGGCAGACAATCCACGATCTCATCGCAAATATAAAAAACACCTTTTATCTTGCCATTTATTTGAAAGCCCTCGTTAAAGCGCAGCAAAAGGTTATATACGCATTAAAAAGAGAATACAAAGACGCAAGCCTTAAACTTAAAGCACAAAAAATCGCTCCATTGGATCTTTTAAGAATAAAAACCCAGCTTAAAACAGAAGAGGCAGCACTTAAAGGAACAAAAGAGTCTCTTAAAAGGGCAAAACACACAATAGCTGTGCTTATGGGAGATCCACCACATGACAATTTTCTTGTGCTGGGAAAATTAACTGAAGAGAAATTTCTGCCTCCTGAAGAAAAAGACTTAGAAAGATTTCTTCTGTTCAGACCAGACATAAGTGCTGCTGAAAAGAGAGTAAAAAAAGCATTTGAAAAGGTATCCCTTGCTTGGAGAAAGCACTTACCGTCAGTAGAGCTGTTTTCAAGCTATGGAAGAAAAGCTGGCTCAGGACTTCATCATGATGAAGACCTGTGGGAAATAGGACTAAGACTAAAACTTAATCTATTTAGCGGAGGAACAGTTTCAGCCGAGGTAGAAAAGGCAAGAGCAGAATTTTTCTCTGCTCAAGAAGACCTGAGACAGAAGAGACTTGAAGCAATGAAAGAGATAAAAGCGGCTATATCTGAACTCATAGAAACAAGCGCACAGGTGCAAAGATACAAGACCGCAAAAGAGACAGCAAAAGAGGCATACAGAGTCGAAAGCCTGAAGTACAGGACAGGTGCTGGTACAGTAACAGACATGCTCATCTCCCAAGCAGCGTGGTTTAACGCAGAAGCAGATTACCTATATGCCCTGTACAGATACCAAAAAGCAAAGATTGCATACGAGTATGCAACCGGAAAAATAGGAGAAAAATGGATAGCCAAAAGATAAAGGAGCAGGCATGAAGGGAAAGATTAAAAAACTGGCTATTGTGTTACTGATGCTTTGTATAGCAGCTTTTTTGACCCTTAAGGTAAAACAAAGAAAAAGAGAGCTTTCACACATGAAAGCGCCTTCTACTGCCCCACTTCCTGTGCAAGTAGCTACTGTAAAAATGGGCAAACTGCAGGTAACAGAACACTATCTTGCAGAGATAAAACCGGTTCTTTCAGCTCGTATATCTTCTAAGATATCCGGGTTTCTCTTAGAAATGAATAAGTACGAAGGAGACCGGGTTAAAAAAGGAGAAATCATAGCCCGTATTGATGCAAGAAGCATAAAGAACAAGATAGACGCAATAAAGGCAGAAATAGAAGGCGTAAAAAGTGACATGCTTGCAAAAAAGCACATATATGAAAGAAATCTTCTTTTGTACAAAAACAAGGCTATCTCTAAGGAACAGTACGAAACTTCAAAGGCATCTTATGAACTTTCCCTTTCAAAGTTAAAAAGGCTTGAATACGATCTAAGGTCAGCAAAAGTAGAGCTTTCATATGCTGTTATAAAAGCTCCTTTTGACGGAGTAGTATTAAAGAGACTTAGCGAGCCCGGGGATCTTATCACACCTGGAACCCGTATATTAGAAATCGAATGTCCGGCTAAGGGCTACAGGATCATGGTAAAGGTACCCCAGATTTCTGCATCTAAGTTTAAGGCAGGAGGATGTGCTTATCTTGTAGAAAGCGGGAAAAGAATAAAGGCAAAAATATATAAAATCCATCCAGCAGTAGAAACGGAAATGCTCGCTACGGTTGAGATAAGAACGAAAACTCGCCCATTTGGGCTTCCTACATATGGCAGGGTTGGTGTGGAACTTGTGGTTTCTGAACCATACGGGGCTATTGTTCCGTTAAGAAGCGTATTAGAAAATGTGAGCTCCTCCTATGTATTTGTTGCAAAACCAATAAATGCAAATTTAGCAAAAGTTCATGTTGTGGCTGTAAAGGTGCTTGGTAGAAGTGGAGATTATGTGGTTGTAAGAGGAAAAGTTGCTGAAGGAGAACTGGTCATATGTGCTGACGAAGCAACTCTTTTGAGGCTTTATGAAGGAGAAAAAGTAAGAATCGAGCCAGTAAGATGAGTTTTGTGGAAAGGTACCTAAGAAGTCCTCACTTGATAAGTGCTATTCTTATTCTTGGAGTTGCTCTGGGATTTTTGAGTTTCAAGAGAATGCCTCTCAATCTCTTTCCAGATGTGAACTATCCTAAGATAGCGGTTATCATAGTATGGCCGGGCGCATCAGCACAGGATGTAGAAGATAAGATAGCAAGACCTGTAGAAAAAGAGATTGCAACGATCGATCTGATTAGAAAGGTCAGGTCTGTATCCAGAGATCAGGTAGCAGCAATAACGGCAGAATTTGAGTATAAAAAAGGGCTTGACTCTGCAGAAGTAGATGTCTCTGCCGCGCTAAATCGGGTGATTGCATCCCTTCCAAAAGGGATTCTTCCTCCAAGGATATTTAAAATAAGCGATGCTACAGCGCCCGTTTGCACGCTGGCGGTCTATCCTAAGAAAGGAAGTTTTTTTGACTTAGAAAAGGTGCGGCAAATTGCAGACAACGAACTAAAAGAAGCCCTGCTTAACATACCAGAGGTAGCAGATGTTGAAGTGTTTGGGGGATACTTTCCTGAACTGAGGATTATCGTAGACAGAAATAAGCTTTACAGATATAGGCTAAGCTTTGCTGACATAGAAAATGCCGTATATTCTCAAAACCTAAATATTCCGGCTGGTATGATTATAAAGAACAAAGATCAGATCCTGATAAAGGTATCAGGAGAAAAACTTGAAAAGAGAAAACTCGAGGATCTGGTTATAGGAAAAGACAGCTCAGGAGAGATCCACCTCAGGGATGTAGCTAAGATAAAAACAGCCTATGCTGAAAGGCAGTCCTTTTTTCATGGAGACGGAATCCCTGCTATAGGGATAAATATCCTTAGGGCAGAGAAGGGACATGTTACCACCACATTAAAGTCACTGCACAAACACATTCCAGAAATAAAAAGACTTTTTCCCCAGCTTGAGATCAGGATAGTGGATTCCTTGGAAAGGATAATACAAACATCTGTTTCAAACATGATAGATTCTCTCAGGGATGCTATTCTGCTCACCGTCTCGGTCATGTTTATGTTGCTTGCAAACATAAGGATTACCTCCATTGCTGCTGTATCTATCCCGTTTACATATTTTCTGACATTTTTTGGAATGAGGTTATTTGGCTTTGAACTAAATATAGTCACACTTACAGCGGTTATACTTTCTGTTGGACTTCTTCTGGATGATGCTATAGTGGTGATTGAAAACATAGACAGACATCTTCAATCGGGAAAGATTCCGAGTGAAGCCGCAGTTGATGGGACAAAAGAGATATGGCTTGCAGACTTTGCCGGAACAGCAACGACTGTGGTGGTCCTCATTCCAATAATGTTTATAGGTGGATATGTGCAGAGGGTGTTAAGACAGCTTACCGTAGTTCTTTCCATTGCTCTTATATCTTCTTATCTCATATCTATAACGGTAATCCCTCTTCTTGCTCAGAAGGTACTAAGACCCAAAGAAACTTATAGCAAGATCGAAAACGGCCTGCTCAGATTTAGCAGCTTAATCCTTGAACCTTTGAGAAACCTTTTTGTGCAATTGTTTAAACTTGCTTATAGCAGAAAAGTCCTGTTCATAGCATTGGCAATAGCCTTTATGGTGGTCAGTATAAAACAGATGGGATTAGTGGGAAAAGATCTTATGCCACCAATGGATACAGGGATTGTCAAAATCTCGTTCGAAACAGAACCAAACAGCTCCATCTCTTATACGGAAGAGATAGTAAATAGAATGGAAAAGATAATAAAACAAACCCCAGGCCTTATACATATGGCAACGGTTGTAGGAAGTGAACCGGGAGTTATAAGTTTTGGAGCAGAAAAGACGCCACAACAGGGTATAATAACAGCGCATTTTGTGGACAGGTTCCACAGAAAAAAAGACATATGGCAAATAGAAGACGAATTGAGAGAAAAGCTGCAACAGATACCAGGACTTAGATATGTGCATGTTTATGAATTTGGAGCAACCCCTCTTTCATCTATTGCAGCACCGATTGACATAATGATCTCGGGCCCTAATCCAGAGCTTTTGAACAGATTGGCAGATGAGGTGATGAAAAAGATATACAAAGTAAAAGGACTTAAAAGTGTGTCTAAGAGCTGGGATATAAGCAAAAAAGAGCTTCACATCAAACTTGATCTGGAAAAGATCACGCACTATGGCATAAACCCTGTCCAAATAGCCTCGTATATCACGGGTGCCTTTTCGGGCAAACAGATTTCCATATTAAGGGTTCCCGGAGAAGATGGATATGTCATTAGACCACGCTTTATTAAGTTTCAGAGGGAAAACTTAAAAGATCTTTTTAATCTAAACATAAAAACCCCTAAGGGAGAAGTCCCTTTAAAGGAGATAGCTAACTTCAGTATTGTAAAGACAAGAACAAACTTCACAAGAGAAAGACTCTCTCCAGTAATAGATGTATTGGCATACAGAGGAACCGCTGCGATCACGCATATTCAGGCTCAGGTTAACAAGCTTTTGAAAAAGATTCCCCTTCCTCCGGGATACAAAATAACCCAGGAAGGAGAAATAAAACAGATGAAAGAATCCTTCTTAAGGCTCAAGAAATCTTTGATACTTGCAATCATACTGCTTTATTTCTCAATGGTTCCCACATTTAAATCTTTTCTCCATCCCATTACGATAATGATTTCTATTCCATTTGCTATAATAGGAGCCATATGGGCTCTTATCATTGTGGGCAGACACTTTTGTATGCCAGCATCTATGGGGATGATCTTGCTTTCCGGAATAGTGGTAAACAACTCTATACTGGTAATAGATTTCATAAAAAAAGCAATGGACAAAGGAAGTGACAGATTCAGGGCAGTGGAAGAGGCTATAAAAATAAGAGTAAGACCAATTATAATGACAGCACTCGGAACAATTACCGGGATGCTTCCCATTGCAGCAGAAAGAGCACTTGGACTTGAAAGACTTTCTCCTCTTGCAGTGGTTGCAATAGGAGGACTTATCGTCTCGACCCTTCTTACTCTGATATATGTGCCTCTGTTTTTCTGCCTGATAGAAGAACTGAAGGATAAAATTAAAAAGATTAAAGGCTAAAGTTAAACACTTAAAAAAAGAAAAGTGCCGAGGGACGGAATCGAACCGCCGACACGGGGATTTTCAGTCCCCTGCTCTACCGACTGAGCTACCTCGGCACTTTTCTATAACGATAACTGACAAACCCTGTGTTGTCAAGCATAATGTAACTGAAATTTGGACACAACTCACCTACTCCAATAAACGATTTTCTTTTTCATCTCCTCGATATCAGCTTCCTAACATGGCTCTGTTTGGGTTATTTATTTTGGGCTTTTTGTTGTTTCTCTATTTTTATACAAGGTAAGTATTTTTCGAATAGGCTCGTTGTAACCCCCCTTTCTATGGTAAATAGAGCAAAAAGCTCAAAATGCCTCAAATCTTATATCCTCTACCTGCCTCTTCTCTGAATCAAAGCTTATGCCACAAAGAATTATCTTTCTGCTCTCTCCTTTAAACCTTTCTGCATAGCCTTTATCTTTTATCTGCCTTAAGACCTCGTCTGCCCCTTTCCCTACTTTAAACTCAAGCACATAGACCTTGTCTCTGAACAGAACTGCCATATCAAGCCTGCCACGAGAGCTTAAAAGCTCACTTCTTGCGTCATAGCCAAGAATGCTTAAGGTCAGATACATGATGGTATGAAAATAACGCTCATCTGCCTTCTGATAAAGGGTATAGGGGATGGAAGAAAAGATACCATCTATAAGCTCTTTTACCTTGGAAAGCTTCTCCCCTCTTAGGGCCTCTCCAAGCTGTCTTCCATAGGAATAGACATGATACTCTGCATCATAGAAATGCTTGAGAAGCACCTCGTGAAAGCTTACCTTCACCTCCTGGTTGGGATAGCCCAAAAGGATATTATCACCTATTGCTCCCTTTATGGTTAAATAGCCTGATTGATAAAGCATGGTCTCTATAGGAAGTCCCTCAAGCTCAAAGGCGTCAAATATGCTCTGAGGATATTCTACCTCTTCAAGCTCTGGTATGTAGTATGATTTTTTTTCTTTTATAAGATTCACTAAATAGCTTGGGGTTGCAGTCTTAAACCAGTAGTTTTTGAACTCACCCCTTTTAAGACAATACATTACAGAGATAGGGTTATATACCTGGGTCTCATTCTCTATGGAAAACCTGTATCCATTATACCAGTATCTGATCCGCTCCATGCATTCATCTTTGCTAATTCCTTTACTCTGGCATAGCTTATCAATGTAATCAGAAAAATAGTCGATTATCTCATCTTCTGTGTATCCAAGAAAATCTGCATACTCTGGCTCCATGCTTATGTCCTGAAGATTATTCCATTCAGAGAATATAGAGACCTTGGTGAATCTGCTTACACCTGTCACAAATACAAACCTGATGATATCCACGATGTTTCCTTCCTTAAGCACTCCAAAAAAGGACTTAAGGATCTCCCTGTTCTGTTTGGCTATGCTTAGTCTCTCTTCTCCTAAGCCTAAGTGATCAAGTATGGGCTTGTCGTATTCATCTATGAGGATGACCACGGGCATTTTGCATCTTTTATGGATCTTGGTTATGGCAATGGAAAATATTATATCGATATCCTTACCCTCAAACGGATCCATCTCTGCATCATATTCTTCCAGGATCTGGCCTATCTTGGCCCTTAAAGAGTAATCAAGTACATCAGGCGTTTTATTCCCGATTCCGTTAAAGTCAAACAACAACACTGGATGGGGTTTAAATTCCCACTTATCCTCTATCCAAAGGCCCTTAAATAGCTCCTTGTTTCCTTTAAATAGCTCCTTGAGGGTGTTTACAGTGAGGGATTTTCCAAATCTGCGCGGCCTTGATAGAAAATATGTCTCTCCCTCATCTATCATCCTGTATATCCAAGGGGTTTTGTCCACATAGACAAGGCCCTTTTCCCTCAGTTTCCTGAATGATGATGTATCAAGTGGTAGCCTTTTCATAATATCGCCTTCATTTATGATTTATGTTGCTATTATTTCTATAACTTCGATAAATGTAAAGGTGTTTCAGATACTTCCTGCAGATAGGTATATATAGAGATATTTACCACCTCATAGAGGGGTGGGATGGGCAGATAAAATCACTGATAGCTGTCCGTAAATAATACCTCAATCCTTGATAATACTTTTGTTCCATTTTAGAACTAACCTTATTTATTCCTGACAGATTATCTACGCTGAATATCAGA
>CAYMUI010000036.1:0-9791 GCA_964393645.1 uncultured Desulfobacterales bacterium
GCCTGCCACACCCTCAAATCTTGTGTTTCTTCCCAAGATGTTATCAGCTATTACTCTTCCGTGCTTGTTGGCTGTGGATCCCATGGGTGCATAAAACTTTTCACCTGTAACCACATTGTAGACCTCTACACAGTCACCTCCTGCATATATGTCAGGATCTGATGTCCTTAAAAATGGATCCACACTTATCCCAAACCTACCCACTTTAATGCCCGCTTTTTTTGCCAGTTCTACATTTGGCCTAAATCCTATGGCAAGTATTACGATGGAAGTGTCTATTTCGGCTTTTTCGGTAATTACCTTTGTTACTTTTCCTTCAGTATCTCCTACAAACTCTTTTACCCCTTGATTACAAAACAGTTTCACTCCTTTGGAAGTAAGGTGTTTCATGATGAGAAGTGAAATCTCTTCATCTAAAAATGTGGGCAGAACAAACGGTAGTTTTTCCACTACACTCACTTCAAAGCCGGCATTTAGAAATGGCTCTATACATTCCATTCCTATCATACCCGCACCTACTATGACCACTTTTTTGTCCTTGCTTTCTTTTATGGCCTTTTTAACGGTTTCTCCATCGTGTAGATCCTTTAACACATAAATTCCTTTTAGATCTATTCCAGGTATAGGGGGTCTTACCGGACTGCTTCCCGTGGCAAGAACAAGTTTGTCGTAGGATATTTCTTCTTCCTCTCCAGAGACCAGATTTTTTACTTTCACTTTTTTGGCCTTTCTATTTATTTCCACTGCTTCGCAGTTTATTCTCACATCTACTCCTTTAACTGCCTTAAAGAAGTTTACATCTCTTGCTACTCCCACTGGTGTTTTTATAAGTTCTGAAATATCCTCAAATTCATCAGCCAAGTAGAATGGAAGACCACATGCACCGTAGGATACTGTATCCCCTCTTTCTATTATTACTACCTCTGCTGTTGGATCAAGCCTCTTTATCCTGGCAGCTGCCTTTGGGCCACAAGCTACCCCTCCTATTATTACTATCTTGGACATGATAAACCTCCCGCTCGGTTTTTAAAAAGCAACTTTTGCTGTTCCTTTCATTACTTTTACACCTCTGTGTTCAGCATATATTTCGCATACAACTATTTTTTTGCCTTCTTCCTCTTTTTTTTCTATGACTTTACCTTTATAGATAACCTCTCCCCCTTCTTTTACATGCACTTGAACAGGAGCGATAAGCTTTATCTCCATTCCTCCGCCACAATACCATGGTTTTGGATCACCTAACCAATTTATCATAAAGTCTGTAACCCCAATTTCTGTCATTATTCCTGGAAGTGCCAGATATTCTTCTTCTATTTCCCATTCAGAGACCTTTCTCGCCTGCTTAGGATCAGTGTACCAGTTCGGGACAGATCCTATAAGGTCCATTATGGTATCTACCATCTCCTGGGTAAATTTTCTTTTGTATGCTGGCAGGGTGTCCCCAACCTTTATATCTTCAAACTTGATTGGTTTAGACATCTTTTCTCCTCCTGGTCTAATAAAGTGGGCGTGGCCCTGATTTTGTACCAGGCCATTCTGTTAGCCAGAGAGAGCTATGAATCTTCCGGGCAACAAGCTCTCTGTTCTGGTTGTATATTTCTATTCTAAAAGCAGCAAAATGTCTTCCCTTGGAAGATACTATCTTTTTGTCCACACAAGCTTTGATTGTAAGGATGTCACCGGGATATATTGGCTTGAAAAATTCTACATTAGATCTGTTATGTAATGTAGGATAAACTGGGTTTGTGTTAAAGGTTATAAGAAGTATCTTTTCAAAGTGAAAAAGATTGATATAACCGCCATGCGCAATAATTGTTTCAAAACCAACTTTTTTTGCCTCTTCTTCGTCAAAATAAAATGGTTCCGGGGCTTCTATGATCTTGGAAAAGAGCTTTATTTCACTGGGAGTAACCGCCCAGTAAAACTCAGGAAAGCCCCATCCCTCCCACAGATCTTCCCATCTTATTAAAGGAACCACTGCTTGTGGCATAATACACCTCCTGCTTTTTGGCTTATTAGAACCTTATAAAGAGCACTATTATAAAAGTCAAGGAATAATCATTCTTGTCAATTTGTCGGTTATTGCTTAGTATTTGAACAAAAAGGAGGGGACAAATATGGCAGAGATAAAAAGCACAATGGATATAATAATGGAAAAGCTGAAAAGAATAGAAATAAGTGAGGAGGACAAAAAGAGACTTCTTAAAGAAGACGCTGAACAGACAGCCAAAAAGTTGATGGTTGAATACATAGAAAGGGGAAATCTCAACTCAATAATAGAACAGCTCAACAGACTAAAAGAAGAAAAAAGAGAAGAGACAAAAAAGGCTCTTATAAAGGAAAGTATTAGTAAGATCCGGCCTTATGGAGACAAAAACAGAAAGTTATTAGAACTTATAAGCAAATTGCTAAAGACCGATGTATCCCACTTTGAGGAGATGCTTTCTTCGGCAGAAAAAAAGTTGGATCAGATAAAAGAAAGGTGCAGGGAAGATATGCTCAATAGACTTAAGAAGAGAGAAATTTACGGCAGTGCCGTTATTCCTAATGTGGAAGCGGATTCAAATTGGAGGCAGATACTTGAAGAGGTCAGCAGTAAGCTCAGATCAGATATGAATAACTTTATCAGCCAATTGCAATGAAGTGACGATATCGAGCATGTTGGTGGTTTCTCCCACTTCTTTGTTTTTTAAAAGCCCAAAGTGTTGAAGGCATGTTCCACAGACAAATAACCGGATTCCTGAGGTTTCGAGTTTTTTTAATGTATCCAAGACAGGAGAACCAGAGATTGTAAGTTTTACCCCGTTATTCATGAAAACAATTCTCCAAAGTCCTTCCATCTCTTTTAATGTGTTTATAAAGTTCTGCATAAGTTTTTCTCCGAGCAGATCGTCTCCATGTCCGATCTTGTCGCTCGTGATAAGTATGAGGATCTTTTTTTTACTTTCTTCTTTATCTACAAAGGAGCTCGGCATACAGGCCTCAGATTCTAATATACCGATTATGCGTATCTCATCTTCTTTTTCTTCGGTGGTTACAGAATATCCTTTTGAAGCAAGAAATCTGCTAACATTTTGTTTTGCTGCCTCGTTGTCAACAAAGACAACGATTTCTTTTGGAGCCTCTTTTTCCAATGCATCTTTTGTTTTTAAAACGGGTACAGGACACGCAAGTCCTCTCGCATCAATTTTCACAGCCATGTCTTACTCCTCAATAATTATTTTTTCCTCACCTGTTTTTATTATCTGCCCAACTATTTGTGCATCTTGGATTCCTTTTTCCCATAACCTTTTTAAGAGTCTTTCCGCTTCCTTATCAGGCAAAGAAATCAGAAGACCGCCAGATGTCTGAGGATCAAAAAGAATACTTAGCAGGATATCATCTCTTAATCTATCTTCTATCATAGGTCGGTAAAAGTCTATATTTTTATAGGTTCCCTCTGGAACAAAACCCATAGAAGCAAACTCCACAGCTTCTTTTATAATCGGCACTTTTTTTGTATTCACAAGTGCAGAAAGTCCTGTTTGAACTATCATTTCAGACAGATGTCCTATTAGTCCAAATCCTGTTATGTCTGTACATGCACTGACAGGAAATTCTTTCATTAATTCAGAGGCATCCTTGTTAAGAGCGGTCATTATACTTATAGCCTTGTCTATTAGCTGCTTAGATGCTATTCCCCCTTTTATACAGGTATTGATGATTCCAAGCCCTAAGGGCTTGGTTAAGATTAGAAAGTCTCCTTCCTTTACCCCTTTTTTGGTAATGATTCTTTCTGGATGGATGAAACCTGTAACTGAAAGTCCGTACTTTAGTTCTGGATCATCTACGCTGTGGCCTCCAACAAGTACCACGCCCGCTTCTTTCATCTTGTCTATTCCACCCTTTAAGATTTCTTTCAGTATGGATATGTCCATTTCTTTTGACGGAAAACAAACAATGTTCATGGCAGTTTTCGGCGTTCCGCCCATTGCATATACATCACTTAGTGCATTAGCTACAGCGATCTGACCGAAAAAGTAAGGTTCATCCACAACAGGGGTAAAAAAATCTACCGTTTGAATAATAGCCAGTTCCGGGTTGATCTTGTAAACTCCTGCATCATCGGGGCTTTTTAATCCTACAAGGACATCTTTGTCTTCAGGCACATTTATCTCACATAATGCCCTTTCCAGGTCCCCTGGAGAAAGTTTGCTGGCTCACCCAGATGCTCTTACGCTTTGGGTTAATCTGCAGCTCATAAAGAACAAAATAGAAAAGGAGTGCTGTTCTGTCAATTTGGAAGATTCGATTATTCATAAAAAAATGATCGGAAAAATCTATAGTTAATATTCAGGCGGAAGTTCTTTTAATTCGGCAAGAGAAAAAACCGGTCCATCTTTACACACAAACTTATGTCCTATATTACACCTTCCACACATTCCGATCCCGCACTTCATCCTCATCTCTAAGGAAAGAATGATGTTTTCAGGAGAAAATCCTATCTTTTCTAAGACAGGCTGAGTAAACTTTATCATTATTGGGGGTCCGCATACAATAGCTATTGCATTTTCTGCACTTTTTACTTTTTGTTCTGTAATAGTGGGAACAAATCCCACATTATACTTCCAGTCAGGATCATCTGTAGCATCTACGGTTATGTGCATCTCCAAGTCTTTTCTTTTTTCCCACTCCCAAAGTTCTTCTTTATAGAGCAGAAGACCGGGTCTCCTTGCACCGTAAACCACGATTATTTTTTCAAACTTGCTTCTATTTTCTGGGTGAAGCATGTAGACTATGCTTGATCTGAGTGTAGTAAAAGCGAATCCGCCTCCTATTATAACCACATTTTTCCCTTCCATTCTGTCCCACGGATAAGGTCTTCCCAGTGGGCCTCTTACTCCAATTATGTCCCCTTCCTTCATATTGTGCAGATGTGTTGTTACTAAGCCTACCTTATTTACAGTAAACAGAAGATACCCTTTTTCTGTAGGAGAAGAAGCAATGCCTATCGGGATTTCTCCTTTTCCGGGCACAGATATTTCGGCAAACTGTCCTGGCATGTAGTTAAACATCTTTTCGTGTGAGGGATCTAAGAACTTGAGCTTAAAAGTTCTGAGACTTCTATCGTCTGTCTCTACTATAATCTCCTCTATTCTTACTGGATATGGAAGATATGGATTTTGCAAAGCTAATCCTCCTTGATGCTTAGATACTTGCCATCTTGTTTGCGATCTCTCTTATATCCATATTTGTAGGACAAACTCTTATACATCTTCCGCATCCGCTACACTGAACTCCATCTCCGTATTTTTCTGGATAATATTTTAACTTATGCATAAATCTCTGCCTAACTCTTCTAAACTTCTCAGCCCGTGGATTGTGTCCTGAAGCGTGGAGAGTGAATATAGGAAACATACACGAATCCCAGTTTCTTATTCTATCTCCTTTCTGTTTGTATACCTCATCTTGAATATCAAAACACCAGCATGTAGGACAAACATAGGTGCATATTCCACAGTTTATACAGGGAAAGGATATCTCGTTCCATATTGGTGCTTCAAATACCTCGAGTATTCTTTTGCTTAAAAGTTCTTTTAAAGGGATCTTAGCACTTATTTGCGATCTTGAGCTACATTTTAGCTCTTCTGCCTTTTCTATATCCTCCTGTTTTGCTTCTGAACAAGCTTTTACCTTATCCAAAAATGTCTTTCCCTTATCTGTAAGGACTTTTATCAAAAATCTGTCCCCTAAGTCATACATCAGTGCGTCCAAACCCATTTCATTAAAAGGATCTCCTCCCACCTCGGTACAAAAACAGGTGCTTGCCGGACTGTTACAACCCAGACCAATAAATGTGGTGTTTTCGTATCTTCTTGTCCACCACGGATCTTTGGAATCAGGATTGTCAAAATTTTTCTTCACTATTAAAAAAGCATGAGCATCGCAAGGTCTTATACCCACTACTGCCTGAAGTGGATATTGTTTTTTTGCTTCCTTTAGTACAAAGGCATCTGGATCGTCTTCAGAAAGACTGAATTCAAACATCCTTTCTGATTGCGGGAATATAATGGATTTTGGAGAAAGTCTGGTATTAGAAAAAGAGAAATCCGGACTCACATCCTTAGTCAAAAGGCGGAAAAGGTGATAATAACTTTCTTTTACCGGAACATAAATCTTGTATTCCTTGATATGATACAAAGAATCTGTCCATTCTTTTTTTTCAACTACCTTGTACATCACTTGCTCCTCGTTGTAATACAATCATAAGAATTCGTCATAGTCATCTTTTCTGTAAGCCGTAAGAAGCGGTTTTTGTTCCAATGAAAGTCCTGCTTCCCATGAAAATATTTCAAACGCTTCTTTGTTTAACTTTTTTATAAATATCCTGATAGGAATAGCTACTGGACAGACCCTTTCACAAGCTCCACAATCTGTACAACGGCCGGCACAATGAAATGCCCTGAGCACATGGAATGTGAGAGTGTCTGTAGGATCGATACTCTTACCAAAATAAGGGATTTTTTCATCTACAAAACAAGTGGGGCAATAGCACAGCGGACATACATTCCTACAGGCATAACATCTAATGCAGTCTTTAATGAGTTTTTGAATATGAAATCTTCTTTTTTCTATGGGCATACTTTCTATCTCTTCCACATCTTCATAGACAGGCCTTTCAGCCCTTGAAGGAACAGGGTCTGCGACCATTTCGTCGTATATTACTGGATTAGGATGGGTACAGGTTACACAATTTTCTTGCAGATAATCTTCTTTGATAAATTCTTCCTCAAAATCTTTTCCCACCACTTTGAAGCTGTCAGTACTTTCTTTTATTTCAAAGACTTCTTTATCGTTAACTGCTGCTTGAATCCTTCTGTGATCTAATATACCTGTACAAGGAATACCAACGATGTAGAGCTGATCTCTGGTAATCTGATTTTCTAATATGTGGTTTACTATGCTTCTGGATGTGCATCCATTGGCGACAATTCCTATCTTTTCTTTTCTTCCAGTAAGATAGTTACACAGGTTTAAACCACAGTTGCTATTCCATACTAATCTGTCCACATCTTCTATTCGAGATATAAGCACAGGTCTTGGGAAAAATGGGTTTGTGCCCTTTTCGTATCCTATGAATATATCTATCTTCTTTTCTTTAAATAGCCTTTTTGCAATATCTCTTATCTTGTAAGTGTAGTGTTCCATTACGAAACCTCTGCTCTCTTCTTTATAAAGAAATTAGATGGACCAAGTTCTTTAACCTTTGCCGCTATCATATTTGCTACTTCCGCGAACTTTGTTCCTTCTGCAGAGGAAATCCAAGAAAGAAAGAGTCTTTCTGGTTCTATTCCTATAAACTCTAAGAGTCTTTTTAAAAGGATAAATCTCCTTCTGGCATAATAGTTTCCCTCTATATAATGGCAATCTCCTGGATGACACCCAGAGATCCAGACAGCATCTGCACCATTTCTAAATGCAGCAAGCACGAATCTGGCATCCACTCTACTGGAACACGGCACTCTGATTACCTTAAAATAAGGAGGGTATTGGAGCCTGCTTACTCCGGCTAAATCAGCTGCTCCGTAGCTGCACCAGTTACATAAGAATGCAACTATATTGGGGTTCCATTCACTCATACACTAACTCCCAGTTCATTTATCATGCTCATAATCTGTTCTGTTCTGAAACCGTTTAGATTTATTGCCCCTGATCTGCAGGATGCGACACATAAACCGCATCCTTTACAGAGAACAGGATTTATGGATGCCTTACCAGCAAACCTTCCCTCTTCCATAATATAAGGAGCTCCGTACGGGCATATACTTACACATACTCCACAGCCTGCACATAACACAGGATCTACTACAGAAACATTTCCTTCTGCAAAGATCTTATCCTTTGTAAGTAAGGTCATCGCCCTTGAAACAGAGGCCTTTGCTTGAGCAATATCCTCTTCTATCGGCTTGGGATAATGTGCCATTCCACACAAAAACACCCCGTCTGTAGCAAATTCAGACGGAGCAAGTTTTGGATGTGATTCTACAAAGAAGCCGTCTTCATTAAGAGGAACCTTAAAAAGCTGGGCAAGTTTATCATTTTCATACGGTACAATAGCTGAAGCCAGAACCACCAAATCTGTTTGTATGATAATATCTCTCTTTAAGATATGGTCTTGCACTTTAATGTTTATTGCCCCGTTTTCTATTCTGAGCTCGGGTTTGTTGCTCAGAGAGTATTTAATGAAAACAATCCCCTTTCTTCTTGCCCGAAGATACAGATCTTCTCTTTCTCCATAAGTCCTTATGTCTCTGTAAAGCACATATATATCCATTTCAGGGTATTTTTCTTTAAGATAAAGGGCGTTTCTTATAGAATGAGTGCAACATACTTTTGAACAATATGGTCTTTGAGGCTCTCTTGAACCTACACACTGAATAAATACGGTAGTCTTTATGTTACTCAGGCTATCCCCACTTAAGAGCTTTTTATCTAATTCAAGCCCTGTAATTATTCTGGGATCTTTGCCATACATGTATTCCTGAGGTTTGTATTCTTTTGCTCCAGTAGCAATAATAACTGCTCCGTGTTCTATTATGTGTTCCTGATTTTTATTTCTTATCTTTGTCTTAAAATTCCCAACAAATCCCTCTACTTCTTCTATTTCTGAGTCAAGGTAAACCCGAATATTCGGATCAGAAAGAACCTCTTCTATTAACTGGTCCAACTTTTCTTGAACCTTATCTCCTTTCCATGTTTGGAAGATATTTCTTGCTTGACCTCCTAATTGAGAAGATCTTTCCACAAGATATACTTTAAAGCCCTGTGCAGAAAGGCTCCTTGCAGCACTCATTCCAGCTATTCCGCCACCAACCACAAGCACATCTTTATTTATTCCTAACTCTTCTTCTTTCAATGGCTCCATTAAAGCCACTTTTGCTACTGCCATTCGAATCAGATCTTTTGCTTTTTCTGTGGCTTCCTCTGGCCAGTCTTTGTGAACCCATGAATCTTGATTCCTGATATTTACCATTTCAAACAGATACTTGTTCAAGCCTGCATTTATAAGGGTTTCCTGAAACAAAGGCTCGTGGGTTCTTGGGGTGCAAGCAGCAACAACTATTCTGTTTAATCCCTTATTTTTGATCACCTCTGTGATTCTGTCCTGTGTGTCTTGGGAGCAGGTATATAGGTTATCTTCTACATATTCTACAAATGGCAATTTTTTGGTGTATTCTTTTAATTCCTCAATGTTTATAACTCCGCCTATGTTTATTCCGCAATGACAAATAAAAACACCTATCCTCGGTCTTTCTCCAAGTACATCTCTTTCTGGAGGAATCTCCTTTTTCTTTGTAATGGTATTTCTTGATTCAGACAAAAGGATCTGGGTTTCACATGATGCTGCACTTGCTTCTATAACAGAAGAAGGGATATCCTTTGGATCAGACAGCATACCGCACACATACATTCCCTGTTTAGAGAGAGAAACAGGATTAAAAGAGCTGGTACGATAAAAACCATGATCGGTAAGTTCTATGTTTAGGTGCTTAGCTGTTTGTTTGCTTTGCTCAGAAGGTTCAAACCCTACAGACAACACCACCATATCAAATTCTTCCTCGTTCACCTGTCCTTGTTCGTCCACATATCTAAGGACGAGGTTTTCTGAGCCGGCTTTTTCGTACACAGTGTGGATACGGGATCTGATAAACCTTACTCCTTCTTTTTTTGCTCTTTCGTAGTACTTCTCATACTCTTTTCCATATGTTCTCATGTCCATGTAGAATATGGCACAGTCCAGCTCTGCTGAT
>CAYMUI010000037.1:0-35556 GCA_964393645.1 uncultured Desulfobacterales bacterium
AGGAGCAATCACATATGCACACATTTTGCCCAGAAACAAAAATGGCACGGGCTGGCAGGTAGAAACAGTGCCAGATATTGGACAGTTGGATGTAGACTTTTCAAATCTAATATCTTCCTTAGAAGAAGAGCTTTCCAGAAACATAACCGGCTCTTCCATGCAATACAAAGATAGAGCTATACTTGTAAGTGTAACAGAAGGTCCTCGATGGAAAGAAGAGGAAGCCTTAGAAGAATTAAAAGAACTCGCAAAGACAGATGATGTTGAGGTGGTAGGTAAGGTGGTACAAAGAGTAAAAAAAATAGACCCCCGTTTTCTCATAGGCAAAGGTAAGTTAAGTGAACTCGTGTTGATGTGCAGGCAAATGGGCTGTAATCTTTTGATTTTTAATAACAAGCTCACTCCTGCTCAGGTGAAAAACTTAGCAGACTTTACAGAAATGAAGATAATAGATAAGGGGCAGTTAATTTTGGATATCTTTGCCAGAAGGGCCAAAAGCAAGGAAGGAAAAATTCAGGTGGAGCTCGCACAATTAAGATACATTCTTCCAAGACTAACAGGCAAACATTCTGCCATGTCACGGCTTGCAGGTGGAATAGGAGGAAGGGGCCCTGGAGAAACAAAGTTGGAAATAGACAGAAGGCGTATAAGAGATAGAATTGCAAGATTAAAGAAAGAACTTCAAGACATAAGAAAAGAAAGAGAACAAAGAAGAAGACTTAGAAGAAAAAACGAATTACCGGTGATATCTATTGTGGGTTATACAAATGCTGGAAAGTCCACTTTGCTCAACTCCCTTACAAACAGTGATGTAAAAGTAGAAAACAAACTGTTTGCCACGCTCGATCCCACCAGTAGAAGACTCAGATTTCCAGAAGAAAAAGAAGTCATTATCACGGATACTGTTGGATTTATAAGAGACATCCCAGAGGATCTCTTAGATGCTTTTGCCGCTACCTTAGAAGAGCTTTATGAGGCAGATTTGCTTCTGCATGTAGCAGATATATCAAGCCCTTATTTAGAAGATCACATAAAAACAGTAGAGGAAATACTCGCGCGTTTAAACTTGAACACGATTCCGCGCTTACTCGTGCTAAACAAAAAGGATCTTTTACCAGAGGCTCAAGTAAGAAAAATAGAGAAAAAATTAGGAGGAATCGCTATTTCTGCTATCGATCCCTCCTCTCTGCTTCCCTTACTGGATCAGATAAAAGAAATTATGTGGCCAAAAGCCTTTTCCATCCAGGTGATGTGAACTTTTGGCCTTCCCTTGTAATTATCAATACTTCTCTTCCACCTATGGAGCTTATAAACTTAATCCCCTGTTTAGGACTCATAACAAACACGGCCGTGGATAAAGCATCTGCATCAGCACATGTCTTAGACACAACAGAAACACTAACATCTACCCGAGGAGACATGCCGGTATGGGGATCTATGATGTGATAGAAAAGCTTTTCCTTATCAAAATAGATTTCGTAATTTCCCGAAGTAGCCACCGCTCCTTTTGTCATCTTTATGACTGCTGGATAGTGTCCTTTTTTGTTTGGATCTTGAACAGCTATCATCCAAGGTTTATCGTTGGACTTTGTTCCAGACACCCTTATATCACCGCCTGCATTAATAAGATAGTTTTTGATTCCACAGCTTTCCAATACCCTTGCAGCATAGTCTACAATATAGCCTTTTGCAATCCCGTCCAGAGTTATACCCATTCCTGGTTCTTTAAAAAAGATCTTATCCTGTGAAAACACTATTTTATCACTGCCTATGAGCTCCATTTTTTCTTTTATTTCTTTATCAGTAGGATATTCACCTTTTGAGAATTTCTCTTGGAAAAGATCT
The DNA here is from genome assembly GCA_964393645.1 of uncultured Desulfobacterales bacterium. Taxonomy (GTDB): domain Bacteria; phylum Desulfobacterota; class DSM-4660; order Desulfatiglandales; family JALVZP01; genus JALVZP01. Next base: position 1,846 of record CAYMUI010000037.1, read on the forward strand.
ATTATGGGTTTTACAGTTATATCAAAACAGTTTTCACTCATCCTGTAGTACTTAAGGGATCTGCGAATCAACTCCATCATATGAGAAGGAACCCCTTTTATCCTTCCTTCTTCGTTTAGTTGAGCAACTGCACTGATCTTGTTAAATCTGCTCAGCTCATCACTTAACATATTTACCTTCTCAAAAGCCTTGCCTATCGCCTGCTCTGCCTTGTACTTTGATTCATCAAACACGGTCATAGACACAAATGTTCCCATTCCAAGCCTTGTTGAAGAAACCTTATAAAGCCTTTTGTTAAACTTCACGGATTCTGCTTTTAATGCAGGTATGGTAAAAGCTGCTATTCCAATACTTAACATGCCTGACAGTCTTAAAAAAGACCTGCGATCCATCTGTTTCATAGCCATCACTCCTTTTTAAATATAGTTAAGCAGCCTTCTTTTCTAACTCATACTCATATTTTACCTCAAAAGGCCTCAGGATTTTTCTGGGGCACTTTTCTACACATACCATCTCGCATTTATCCCCGTAATCCAAACACTTCTTATGATCTATCTTTATAATCCCGTCCTCCATACTGATCGCTTTTGCAGGACAACTCTTTATACACATCTTACACGAGATACAACCTACATTACATACACTTCTTACTACCTTGCCAGGGTCTTTTGAACTACAAGGCACCCAAACTCTCGCATTTTTTGGAATGATTTCTATTACATTTTTTGGACACGCCTTTACACATGTTCCGCATCCAACACATTTTAAAGGATTGATAAAAGGCATCCCATCTTTAATAGTTATTGCTCCAAACGGGCAGGCTCTTTCACAATCTCCAAATCCTATACAGGCATATTTACATTCCATTATTCCACCAAAAGCAATATTTGCGGCTACACACGAACGGTAACCAATATAGTCGTACTTCTGTTTTACTTTTCCCTCTGTTTTGCTACACCTGACCGCTGCAATAACCGCTTCAACAGCCTCTACTTTCTTGCCCGTTATTTCCGCTACTGCTTTTGCTGTTTCCTCACCGCCCGGGAGACACAGATTTGGCGGTACATTAGGATCATTTACTACTGCATCTGCATATCCTTCGCATCCAGCGAAGCCACACCCTCCTCACTGAGCCCCTGCCAGCACTTCTTTTACCGCTTCTACCTTAGGATCCACTTCCACATGAAATTTGTGAGCAGCAAGAGCAAGTCCTATACCAAAAACTATTCCTATCACTCCTAATACTGCGAGTCCACCCATTGCAATTTTTACAAGTTGGGGATCCATCTCCTAAGTCCCTCCTAAAATATAGACATACCAGAAAATCCCATAAAGGCTAATCCAAAAAGTCCTGCCGTAATAAAAGCTATGGAAAGTCCTTGATAAGATGGGGGAACATTAGCCAGCTCGAGCTTTTCCCTAACTGAAGACATGAGAAATAATGCCAGAAAATAGCCAAGACCTGCACCTAAGGAAAATACAAATGCCTCTATAGCATTGTAGCCGTTTACTACAATGAGTAATGGAACCGCAAGAATTACACAGTTTGCCAAAACAAGCATCAAGTAAATTCCAAATGCCTTAAACAGAAATGGATTAATCTTTCTGAGAATAATATCCACCGCCTGCACAATTAGAGATACAATCCCGATAAAAATGACCACTTGGAAAAATTGCAGGTTTAAAGGTTTTAACACATAATTATACAGGAACCAAGAGATCATCGCACTACATACCATCACTATAGTAAAGGTTATGCCCATACCAATAGCCGTGGCTTTTCTTTTGGAAGTTCCGAAGAATACACACAATCCTAAGTACTTGGTAAATACAAAGTTATGCACCAACATAGCACCGATTAAAATAGAGAGAAGAAAACCTGCGTAACTCTTCCTTACCGTAAAAGAAACCGCTCCCAAGTTTCTTCCAGCTGAAACCAGCTTTTTTATTACAACGATGTGAGGACTGTGTTGATTCAACTCTTCTGAAAAAGTAATAATAAGTGTTTTTCCATCTTCAGAAAGCGAAGCCTTTTTTATCCTTAGTGGAATATCAGGATCTGTTCTTTCATAAACATAGTAGTTACTTATATCCTCTGCTATTTTCTTATCAACTGGTCCTGCAAAGAATATGATAATCTTGTCTTTCTTTAAGAAAGAGGCCTTTTTTATGAAATTGCTGGCACTTGCCCCTTTGTTAAAACACACTACAAAAAGCGCTACCAAGAAGAATATGAGAATCTCTTTACATCTGCCCATTTTTTATCCCCTCATCTTCTTTTCTTTTGCTCTTTTAAATAAGAATTCCACATAATTATAAACTGCCATCATAAAACCAACACAGAAGAAACCTGCTACAGGTAAAATAAAGAAAAGAAGTGGCTTTGAAGGGAGCACCTGATGACCAAATAACGCACCTGCTCCTAAAAGCTCTCTTATAAAACCAAGGGTCATCATGCCGAACATAAAACCGAGTCCCATACCAAATCCGTCCCAAAATGAGGGGATAAGAGGATTCTTAGCAGCAAAAACTTCCAATCTCATAAGTATTATAGAAAAGGTCACGATCAATCTGATAAATATTCCCATAGCCTTGTAAGCTGTCGGAAAGAAGGCAGATAAAGTCAGATCTATCACTGTTACCCATGTAGCAATAACAAGAGTGTAAGTGGGGATCCTTATCTTTGGATGAATGTAATTCTTCAAAAGAGAAATAGTACAACTGGATGCCACCTGAACGAACAAAACGGCCAGCCCTAAAAGAAAACCGTTCATAAGTGTAGTGCTTATACCCACAGCAGGACACATGGAAAGAGCAAGACGAAATATAGGATTTTCGTTAAATAATCCATTAAGCACCAACTCAAAGTTGCTTTTAGGCTTTCCCGCCATAGATCCTCCTATATGACAGCATCAATATTCTGGGTTTTTATAATCTTGTCCAAAACTTTTATCCTGTAAGCAAACTTTTTAACAATATTTTTCACTCCATTCGTTACACAAGTACTGGTAATAGTCGCTCCTGTAAGGGCATAGATATGAGAATCCTGATATTTTTTCCTGATCTTTTTTATCTCTGCTTCAGTAAATTCTTCTTCTTGTTCCAAACACTTTCTGTATTCTTCTGGAAGAGGCTTCTTTATTACCTTCAGTTGAGAAATCTGCTGATAGGTAAGCCCTTTAAATTGATTCTTAAAGTAATTCTTCTTTATTTCTCCTCCAAGTCCTGGATCCTCTTCTTCCTCTAATATTTCAAGTCCTTTAATGGTATAATCGGGCTCAAGAGCCAAAAGCACTTTTATCGTGGTCTTAAAACCAGCAAATGATCTTGGAAGCAGATATGCCACCCTTTTTCCATTGTTCACAGCTATTATTATTTTATTTGCATAGAAAAACTTCACAGACGGGCTTAACACTGAAGAAAGCGCTTTCTCTCTTGCTGCCGCCTCTCTTGCCTCCTCTTCCGATATGTTCAAATCCTTTTTATAAAGGAAATTTCCGTCAAAACTAAGTGCTACAAAACAATATCTTCCGCTTTTAAGAGGAACCATGTATCCCATATAGTCCTTGTTGGGCTCATGCAGGATATATCTGTAAACTTCATGAAACTGAAGAGTCTTCGGCGCAGGATTTTCATGCGTATATCCCAAAGCATTATACATGGCCTCTTTGAATTCCATGTATTCGTTATATTTTTTGGCCTTTATGGTAAACATAAAGGTCGCACCCATAATAAAAGCCGAAGCTACGCAAGCAACGGTAAGACCTATGATAATTCTTGGAAAATCTTTCATTTTTTCACACCCTTTGGAGGAGCAAATCTTTCTGGTTTAAACCATGAATCAAGCGCAGGAGTAAAACCATTCATCAAAAGTATCGCGTAACACACTCCTTCCGGATACCCTCCTTTAAGTCTTATCAAAACAGTTAGAGCACCTATCCCTGCTCCGTATATCAACTGACCTGTCTTGTAATTAGGAGATGTGGCATAGTCTGTTGCCATGAAAAAAGCACCCAGCATAACTCCTCCTGAAAGTATAGCCACGAGGGGATTTCCTTCAAACAAATGTTCTCCTCCAAATATCCAGGTAAGGAGAGCAATGGTTCCAATCATAGATACAGGTATATACCACTTTATGTAGCCTTTATATATAAGATAGAGACCTCCCAACAAAAGCAAAAATGCAGAGGTTTCACCAATGCATCCCGGCCTTATTCCTATAAAGAAGTTCTTATAGATATATGAAAGAGAACCATACTTCTGAATTAATGCGTGAAGACCATAGTGTTTCACAATAAAAAGAGGGGTAGCAGAAGATAAGGCATCTGCGCTGTATTTTATATATTTGGGTGTTATCCAAGCAGAAGTCATCGCTACAGGAAATGTGGCCATCAAAAAAGCCCTTCCTATAAGAGCGGGATTAAAAATATTTGCTCCTAAGCCACCAAAGAGCTGTTTTGTTACAAATATTGCCATCACCGCACCCAGAATGGGTAGGTAATAAGGAACTCCTGGAGGGATAACATACGCAAGCAAAATCCCTGTAATAACTGCACTTCCATCCTTTATAGTAATAGGTCGTCCTAATGCCTTCTCGGAGATGGCTTCAGTTAGCACGCAGCTTATCACGCTTATAAGAGTTATTATAAGGACCCTGATTCCAAATATAATCGTTGCCATAATAAGTGGTGGAATAAGACAAGCCACCACTGTCCACATAATTTTTTCTACAGTAACCGGACTTTTTATATGAGGTGATATGGAAACTGTTAACAAGTGATTTTCAAATGTGGTCGTTTTCTCCATAACTCCTGCAACCCTACCTTTTTGCTTTCATCTTTGCAATTCTTATAAATTGAACCAACGGTCTCTTTGAAGGGCAAACATATGCACAGCAACCACATTCAAAGCATTCAAAAACACCGAATTGACTTGTCTCTTCAGCTCTGCCAGCCTCCACATATATTCCTATCTCGTTAGGTTGAAGCCCCATTGGACATGCTTCCAGACAGAAACCGCATCTTATACAAGGTTTATGTTCGTAAAGGTCTATCTCTTCCTCAGTAAGAAAGAGCACCCCAGAAGTCGTTTTAGTAATAGGGAAGTCCAGTGTAGATATAGCAAAACCCATCATAGGGCCACCTACAACCACTTTCTTTAGTTCGGGTTTAGTTCCACCCAGATACTCAACCACATCCCTGACCCTTGTGCCAATTCTTACCTTCAAGTTTGCTGGTCTGGAAATGCCTTTTCCGGAAAAGGTGACCACTTTGTCAACTACAGGCTTATTAAAGACCACTGATTCATATATAGCTTTTGTAGTACCTATGTTCTGAACTATTACCCCTACATCAAAAGGAAGGCCAAAAGCGGGCACCTTTCTGCCGGTTACTGCCTCAATAAGTTGCTTTTCTGAACCTTGTGGATATTTTACTTTTAGTGGAACAACAGATATATCGAAACCATCGGAATTTTCCTTTACAGCTTTGTTCATTTCCTCTATTGCATCTGGTTTGTTAGCCTCGATCCCAATGTAACCTTTATTTATTCCGAGTATGGTTAATATAATCTTTATACCCTCTACAATCTCTGCGGAATGTTCAACCATAAGCCTGTGATCAACTGTAAGATATGGCTCACACTCTGCTCCATTTATAATAAGAGTGTCCACCTTGGCATCTGGAGGAGGAGATAGCTTTACATGAGTGGGAAAACCCGCTCCTCCCATACCTACTATGCCCGCTTTCTTTACTCTGTTTAGAAGCTCCTCTCTTGACAGATTGTGCCAATCTTCAGATGTATATTGCTTCTGTTCTGCTTCTGGATCTCTTTCTATAGTAATGGAGGGAACACTCACCATTAATGGATGGGCAGATTCTCCAATTGCTTTCACAGTACCCGTAACACTTGCATGTACACAAGCTCCTAATCCCTTTTCAACATCTCCGATTATGTCTGCCTCCTGAACCTTATCCTTCTTCTTTACCAGTGGCTTACATGTGGCACCAAAATGCTGAAGTAGAAGGATATCCACCTCGGAGGGCAAAGGCATCTCTTCAATAGGCAAATTTTCTGTATACTCTTTATTCTCTGGAGGATGAATCCCGCCTTTTTTAAAAGTCTTAAGTGCTTCCATAGGCATTCCAGCCAAAATTTGTGGATGCTATATACATTTTTAGTCAAAGTATTGTCAAGAGATTTTTGTGAGCTCTCAATCTTACAACTAAACTTTCTGATCAAAGCTTAAAGAGGTCTTTCCTGTCTAAGATATTCTGATTTATATATTTCTGCCATGGTAAGAAATATGGTTATAATAAGCGGCCCATATATAATTCCCATTATTCCAAAGAGTTTTATACCTCCCACTACCCCTATAAAAACAAGAATGGAATTCATTTTCATGCCTTGACCTATAATTTTGGGCTTTACAAAGTACTCTGTGATGGAACTGTAAGTCAGATTATACAAAAAAAAGACAATAGCAAGTTTTGTCTTACCTTGAATTATTAGTATAAATGTGGCAGGCACAAATATGATGGAAGCTCCCACAATAGGAAGAAACGCCATAAAGGCAATAACAGAACCCCACAGAATAGGAGAGCCCAACCCAAATATAAAAAAACCAATACTTCCCATAATTCCTTGGATAATCCCGGAAACTCCATTTCCTACTATTATTGCTTTTGCCATTTCCTGAAACTTGTACTCCACCTTTTCTAATTGTTCTTTTGGCAAAGGTGCAAGCTGAATTATGTATTCTTTTAGTCTAAGCCCATCTTTTAACAACGCGTATATGATCAATATCATGAGAAAAAAATGTACAAAAAGGTTTATTATATTAGAAGCACCGGAGCTTATCTGTTTGTACAAAAACAAGCCCACTTTTTTACCCAAGGATCTGGCGATCTTTTGAATGGTGTCTACATCTAATTCAACTCCAGTAAGCTTTTTTATCTTTTCCAGCTTTCTCATAAAAGCAGGGTTTTCCTTAAGCCTTTTTTCTATATGTCTTAAAGACACGGCATTTGAGGTTTTGTAATAAAATTCAAAGGCTTCCTTAGATAGGGTTTTGATGAACCATGCAATGGGAATAATAAGAAGTAAAAGAATAATACCTGAGATAAGCAAAGCAGAAATATTTACATTTCCTTTTAGAGCTCGTGCCAGTTTAATGTGAACAGGATAAAATACGCTTGTTATTAACAAAGCCAATATAATAGAAGGAAGATAGGTCCAAAAAAGAGCCAGAAGCAATATAAAAGAGATGAGAAGCAGTACAGTAAAAGCGGTAGGTCTGTGTTTCATGCCTTGAAGTTTATAATTTTTTCTGTCTTTTATTCAAGATTAACATAAGAATTCAAATTTACTTGTTATCTCATTTATAAAGTGTTATTCTAAGCCAAAATCTATTAAGAGGGAAAAACGATGGAACAGATAAAAGAGATTAAAGCAAGAGAAATCTTGGATTCCCGGGGAAATCCTACTGTAGAAGCAGATGTTGTGCTTACAGATGGTACAATAGGAAGAGCTGCCGTGCCTTCAGGAGCATCTACTGGGAAATATGAAGCGATAGAACTTAGAGATAAAAGAAAAAAGAGGTACAAGGGAAAAGGCGTGGAAAAGGCGGTTCAGAACATCGAATCAATTATAGCGCCTGCTCTTAAAGGAGTAGATCCCACTGACCAGAGACTTGTAGACAGTATCATGATAGAACTGGATGGCACTCCTAATAAAGCAAAGTTAGGAGCAAATGCTATACTTGCTGTGTCTTTGGCTGTAGCAAGAGCTGCTGCCAGATTGCATAATCTTCCGCTTTACAGGTATCTTGGAGGACCAAATGCTTGCAGACTTCCAGTACCCATGATGAATATTTTAAACGGTGGTCTTCATTCTGATAATAATATAGATTTCCAAGAATTTATGATAATGCCTATAGGTGCTGACAGCTTTAGAGAAGCTCTTCGCATAGGATCAGAAGTATTTCATACGCTGGCGGAAGTATTAAAAGAGAAGGGATATTCCACTGCAGTAGGAGATGAGGGAGGCTTTGCACCTTCACTTGGATCTAATGAAGAACCGTTAAAGATGATCATGGAAGCCATAGAAAAAGCAGGATACAAGCCAGGAATAGATGTGGCTATTGCTCTGGATCCGGCTGCATCTTCCCTTTATAAAGGTGGAAAGTATGTGTTTTTTAAGTCTGACAACTCTGAACATTCTGCAGACGAGCTGATCGAATTGTATGAACAGTGGATAAAAAAATATCCTATCTTGTCTATTGAAGATGGACTCGCTGAAAATGACTGGACCGGATGGAAAAAGATGACAAAAAAATTGGGCAAAAAAATCCAAATAGTCGGAGACGATCTTTTTGTAACGAATACCAGCAGAATAAAGAAGGGCATAGATGAAAATGCTGCAAATGCGGTACTTATAAAACTGAATCAAATAGGCACACTTACGGAAACCTTAGAGGCAATAAGACTGGCATATAAAGCTGGGTGGAATGCTGTAATATCTCATCGTTCAGGAGAAACAGAAGATACCTTTATCGCAGACCTTGCTGTAGCTGCTGGTACGGGCCAAATAAAAACGGGATCTCTCTGTAGATCTGAAAGAGTGTGTAAGTACAACCAACTTCTCAGAATAGAAGAAGAATTAAAGAATCAAGCTGTCTTTGGATGGAGACTCTGATTTAATAAAAAGCGGAATCCCTGCTATCATAAATATGACTTTTTTTGAAATCTGGGCAATTTCCTTATTTGCAGAGGCAAGGTAGTATCTGTATTTTCTACTCTCAGGCTCTGCCGGTACAATTCCCAAACCTACCTCATTGCTTATAACAATGACTGTGCCCGGAGAGGTTAAAATCGCCTCTTTTAAGGCATAAGTTTCTTTTTCTACTTCACTTCCTTTAAGCATAAGGTTGTTTATCCAAAAAGTCAGACAATCCAAAAGAATAACCGTATCCGTTTGAGAAAGACTTTTTATCTTTTCTGCCACACTTACAGGCTCTTCCACTGTAATCCAATCCGTACCCCTTTCTTTTTTATGCTTTTCTATCTTCTCTTTTATCTCTTCATCTATGGGCTGGGCAGTAGCCAAAAAGATCTTTTTCTTAAAATTCTTACACATACTTAATGCGTAACTGCTCTTTCCACTCCCAGCCCCACCAAGGATGAGGATACATTCAGCCATTTACTACCTTCTTTATGTGACTATAATTCCAAAGCACATCCGGATCCTTTGGCGCCAATTTCATCGCTCTGTTAATAAAATAATGAGCCATTTCTACATCCTGCATCTGCCAATATATGGCAGCAAGATTATTATAAGCAACATGGCACCTGTCATCTAATCTTATAGCTTCTTCAAAAAGAAGAATCGCCTTTTCTACATTTCCTTTGGCATACTCTTCTTCCCCTTTTTCACACAGCATGTAAGCTTTATTTCTGAGTTCTTTCTTTAGCTTGTGCATACTTTTTAACAGAAGGTTTCGTGAAAAAGACAAGAATTTTAAAAACTTATTTTTATCCGGAGAAAATACGAGCTCTTTTGCTATCTTTCTGTACTTATTACTTGGCCAATTATTCCAGAACCCTATGTCCAACTGTTCTGGCTTTACTTTTCCTTTTTTTCTAAGCATGTAATCCTTTATTCCTTCCACAAACCCTTTTACACAACCTGGTTCTTTTTTCAAATCTTTCCAGTAAGACTTTGTCAGATGAGTTAAACATTCAAGAAGCATTTCCTGAGACTCATCTCCAAAGCAATACAGAAAATTTCTTGTAGCATAATAAGCACTAACAGGGCTCCTGAGCCAAGAGCCTATGGATGCGCCACCTTTATGGTATACCTTTGAAAAAGGATTGTACAGGATTTGAAATCCTGCTTTTTTTAGCCTCTTGCAAAAATCATTATCTTCGTAATAGAGAAAATAATCTTCGTTTAAGAGCCCTATTTTCTTAAAGACCTCTTTTGAAATCAGGACACTACATGCTGGTGCAAAATCTACAAACTTTAACCCATCATCTTCTTTGTCTGGGAAACCCTTATAGCAAACCTTTTCACCATTGTACTGAACCATTGACCTGTTAGAGTAACAGTATATCTTGGAAGAAACCATACCTATATTGAGATGAGATTTTCCAATAGCAAGCAGAGAACTTTCTAAAGCGTTTTTCTCCACTACAAGATCGTTATTTAAAAGCCAGATAAAATCGGCTCCACTTTCTAAAGCCTTTTTTATACCCACATTATTTCCACCCGCAAAACCTAAGTTTTCAGAATTCTTTATAAGGACAAACTCGTATCCACTTTGTTTTTTCCACTCTTCTATAATTCTTAAGTCATCTTCCCTGGATCCGTTATCAACTAAAATTACTTGGAATCTTTTGTAATTGATATTCCTGTAAATGGAATCTAAGCATTCAACAGTATCATTAGCGCCGTTATAATTCAAAATCACAATACCTATCTTGGGACTGTGTTTAACCTCTATCTTTCCTTTCCACTTGTCGATAAGCCTCTTTTCATTCTCTTTAACTGCCTTGAATCTTCCCTCTGTCACAGACTCATAATGATAAAGAACACTTTTAGGAGTGTAAACTACTCTAAGCCCTTTTTTTCTTACACGAAAACAGTAGTCCACATCTTCGTAACCGTTTAAAAAACCTTCGTCAAATCCTGCCAGTTCCTCAAAAAGCCATTTCGGAGTGAGCATGCAAGCTCCGGTAACAGCAGGATAATCTCTTTTCACATTTACCTTGGCAGAGTCAGAAGACCATCTGTAGTAAATATGATACGGAGAAACAGGAAGCGGCCAATCCGTTACCTCTACACCAGCATGCTGGATCGTATTGTCAGGAAATAAAAGTTTGCTCCCCACTACTCCAACGTTTTCTTCTGTTTCCACAACTTTTATCATTTCTTCAAGCCATCCTTTTAAAGGTACTGTGTCGTTATTTAGAAACAAAAGATACTTTCCCTTTGCTACACGTGCTCCCTGATTACATGCCTTAGCAAATCCCACATTTGTGTCGTTATGAATCACTTTAACATTATCTACTTGGGTACACAATCTGTCTAAGTATTCTTTTGTTCCATCTGTAGAAGCGTTGTTTATTACTATAAGCTCAAAAAGGGAAACAGGAGTAACCTTAAAAAGAGCTTCTATGCATTGTCTGGTGTATTCTAATTTGTTGAAAACAGGAATAATTATAGAAGTAGTAATAGAGGATCTTACTTTGTTTTGACTGGCTACGCCAAACCCCATATGTACATGTCTTTGAAACTCTTTTTCCTGTTCAAAATTCGATTCATGCCTGCTCAAGCTATAGTAAGGATAAAACTTTTTTATGATATTAAAAATCCATTCATTTTGTTGATATTCCTCGGTGCCCAAAAACGGAAAACTTTTGTTGACAAAATGAAATAAGTTTCTAAAAAGCACAAAATCCACACTAACTGGCCTTTTCCATGTCCATTTGTTATCAATAAAATGCATCTGATCTTGATTTTCTATTAAATTCCATAATGTACAATCTATCGCTTCTCGCTTTAACAAAGGGTAGCCCTGCTGGTCAGTCTCACCAGTGTAAAATCGAGACATCAAAAACTCTTTTAATTTATGGAGTACCTGTAACAAATTGGAAATTGGATCATTGGAAAAAATAGCCTTCCATGCCGAAAAAATTAATAGATCACCTGGGACAAAATCGCTTTCTCTTTTAAGACTAAATATCAACTTGTCTGATTCATAATATTCACATTCAGATTCTCTTTTAACCTTAAGTCCATTTTTCGTTCTACAAAGAGAAACAATGTAATGAAAATTCTTAGACCAGTGATTATGATTAACAATCTTTTTAACGATCCATTCAGGCTTTTTATATGGTCTTCTTTTCTGAGGTGAAGCAACAACCAAGAAAGAGTTGGCAAATTCATCTAATAATCCACAGCTTACTATATTTTTTAGTGCCAACCCCTCGTGAAATATATGTTTTCTACCTGTATTGTCTTCGAAAGGAAAGTTTAGCCAGTTATGAACATAATATTGCTCTATGTTTTCGGCATCTCTTATAACCGTGCTGCACAATTTGTAATCAGGAAAAGGATAAAAAAACTCGATAAACTCAAATCCTGCCATCTTTAACAGACTTATCAGCTCCTTTTTAGAAAAGGTAACAGCACTATTTTCTGAAGGATATCCATAAATACCATCAAAAAATCTGCCAGAGTGATCCTCTTTAAAACCTGCCCAGTATTTTAATCCTAACTTGTTTTCTATACCGATTACCAAAATTCCCTTAGGTTTAAGAGCAGAAAGAGCCTTTTTTAACATAAGAATACAAGCTTCTTCTCTTGTATATTTTTTATCAAAAAACATGGGCGCATATTCTAATACCCCAATGAGAGTTACCATGTCATAATCTGCTTCAAAAGACAGATCCTGTATATTTGCACAAAAGAAGTTTACGCTTTTTAAATCCCTGCATCTTTCCTTAGCAACACATGTCCTAACCAGACTCCCTTCCACAGCATCCACTTTTTTGAAGTTTTCGCCCAACCATCTGGTAATAGAACCACAACCAGAGCCTAACTCCAATACTTTTCTGTTTTTGTAGTTTTTCAAAAAGTCTAATCCCCTAAGCAAATTTGCCCTTTTGGGAGATAGATGGTACTTTGTAGGCCAGTCTTTTATATACTGTGCAAGTTCGGTAGAGGAAGAACTAAGATCAGACACTTTTTTAAAAATCTCTTTTAAGTATTCCTCACTTGTATCTCTATAATCTATGGTGCCCGGCGAAACATAAATTCCTATTTCTGGTTCGTATCTAAGATCTTTTAAATAGAGCATGCCAACACCTCAAACTATGATTAATGTCTATTTTAAATATCGACCCTTTTAAATTTTTGTCCGATAAGGAAAGGCTACAGAGATGGCAGGTAACCAGGAAGATTTTTTATCTTGGAAAGTATTGACTCACTGTTTTCACTTAAAAATTTTATAATAGTGTCAGACTTTCTTTTTAAGAGCTTTGCGTCCAAGCTTTTGATCTCGGAATTTTTTATAAGCAAACCCTCTTGGTAAAGGATCCAGATTATTGTATCTTCTGCATCTGGAACAATATCAAACTCATCTTTTAAGTAACTAAACCAATAACCAAACTCGTGAGGATGTTCTAAGTGTTCTAAGGGAAGTGAGTATTCTAAGGAAATAGCTCTCACAAAGGCAGGCAAAATTCCGCCGGTTAAGTAATCCAGAGCGTGAGCCAATTCGTGTATGAGAGAGCTGTCATTTACACCTGGACTTATAGCTATGTAGATGTTTTTTGGATCGCTAATCTTTGTCTTTAAAACATTTATCATAACCGCATCAGGAATCTTAAATCGCTTGCTTCCTTCCAAGTTAAGATCCATATAGGCATTTATGTCCACAAACCTTATTCCCATTTCTTTTCCTGTAAGAGGTTTTATCTTCAGTTTGCTTTTTATCTCTTTCGCTATTCCATAATCCACTTCTTTAAGGCTTGTTATGAGAAAACTCTTATCAAAAGAAAACTCTTTCATTACTCTTGCCATGAGCTTTTCTTCATCTAACATCGTTGACTTTAATCCTCTATTATATGATCTTTGTGGGCATCATAAGACCAACAAGGAAGTGGATTTGCTATTCCTGTATCCGCATCTATCATGTGTCTGTATGAAGCGTTCACTCCCATGGTCTTTAATGTGTGTTCCCATCCTCTTACAAAATATGGACATTCATCGTTAAAACACACCCAATTAAAAGGTGCGCTCCAGGTGGAGTTAAGAGGTGGAACCCATTTCTTCATCTTTTTGCCACAATGAGGGCATATCGGCGCTTCTTTAATCTTCATCTGTGTACCACCTCCTTTAAAGTGGATTTTAAAGCATATTCCGGAGGAATATAATTCATGTGTAAAAAGGCGCCTTCTTTTAGATCTAAACCAAATGCCACTGCCATAAGCTGAGTTATGTAAACAACAGGTATTTGAATGTTGGTGCCATATAATTTGTTGATTCTTCCCTGGTACAGCTCCAAGTTCATAGCACACATGGGACAAACCGTAGAAATAATATCTGCTTTGTGAATCAGAGCATCTTCCAAAATATCTTTAACAAGCTCTATGCAAAGATCCATCTCCGGAAGAAATATCCCTGAACCACAACATTGCATCTTCTTGGGAAATTTTACAGGTTCTGCTCCCAAGGATCTTAATATCTCATCCTGAACCTTTGGTTTTTCTTTGCTGTCATACTCTCCATAGGGCCTTACGGACTGACATCCTACATATCCCGCAACCTTGAGCCCATTTAATGGTCTTGTTACTTTTTCCTTTATGCGCGTAGTTCCTACATCATTGTAAAGCACATCCAGTATGTGTCTAACATTAACGGTACCGCTGTAATTTAAACCTGCTTCTTTTAGTAAACTGTTCACTTTTTCTCTAAGCTCTTTGTTCTCTCTTAGCTCCCGATTTGTGCGATTCATTTGAACATAGCAGGAACTACAAGGTGCAACAATATCATAACCTCCCTGCATCTCTGCAAGAGCCAAGTTTCGCGCATTCAACACCTTTATTGTCAAATCTCTTGCTCCTGCATAAGAAATACTTGCTCCACAACAGTTCCAATCCTCGATTTCTTTAAACTCTATACCTAAGACCTCGCACACAGGAATAAGAGACTTTAAATAATTTGCTGCACTTGACTCAAGGCTACATCCCCAATACAGAAAGTACCTCATCTTTCTTCTCCCATCTGCATCTGTTCCGCTTTATTTAGTATCCTTCTGAGTTGTTTTATCCCCTTTATCGGCCTTTCCGGAAGAAGTTTCATTCTTCCGTGAAGAAGCATAACAATTCCAACATCTGCCATAGCTATGGCATTTTTTATTCCCTGAACAATACCATCAGAAAAGAAATACCTTCTTGAAAGGTCCTTCTCATCAACCCTGCCTCTTTTGTAGATCTGTTTCCAAAATTCTTGGCCAAATACAGCTGTATTTTTTCTGGAAGCCTTGCCCACCTTTATGGCATAATGAGCAAGCCCGTGCATAATGTCCATAACATGGATACCACGCGGGCATCTGACTATACAGGAGAAGCAGGATGTGCACAGGAAAATGGACTTGCTGTTAAGGACAAAATTTAAATTGCCCGTTCTGAGAAGGGCAAAAATTTTTCGAGGAGGGTAATCCATGTGATGCTTAAGGGGGCAGGATCCTGCGCACATCCCGCATTGAATGCATTTATAGATCTCTTCGATATAATCTACCTGCTGAAATAACTCCTTCAGAGTACCTGAAGAACTGACAACCTGAAGCATACCTAAAACCCTTTATATGGATTTGGTCCGACTTCCTCTATTGTCTTCATAAAGTCATCTATAATTTGCGGAATCCTCCAGTAATCAGATATACCTACCTCTTCAAACCTTACTCTTTCTGATTCTAAAGCAAGCCTTTCCAAGGTTTCAGAAATCTTGCTTAACCTGACCGTCGCAAGCTCACTTCCCTTTATAAAATGGCATTGATAGTCATCCCCGTGTCTGCAACCGAGCAAAAGAATCCCGTCTATACCTCTTGACAGTGCATCTGCTATCCAGACCAAGTTAAGTGAACCCAAGCATCTTACAGGGATAAATCTCACATAAGGACTCCACTTGAACCTCTTAATCCCTGCCATATCAACAGCAGGATATGCATCATTTTCACACACAAAGACCACCACTCTCGGTTTTTCTTCCTCTTCCTCCGGTACGCTTATTACACTGATCATATTTCCTATCATAGGTACAGAATAGTTCTTAAAAGAGATCACCCTTTCCGGACATGCACCCATGCATATTCCACAGCGTCTGCATCTGGTAGGATTGAACAGCGGATTTGCTTTTTCGTCCTCATTTATTGCGCCAAATGGACATTCTTCTGTACATCTCTTGCACTGGGTACATCTCTGTAAGTTCACCTCAGGATAGCTTAGATCTCCTGATCTTGGATGAACAGCCATGCCCTTTTCTGTCATTTCCACGCATTGAATAGCCTTCATTGCTGCACCTGCTGCATCATCCATCACCTTAGCAGTCTCCATCGGTCTTCTTATACAGCCTGCGGCATATATACCTGTTCTTCTTGTTTCGTATGGAAAACAAATAAAATGAGAATCTGGGAAACCATACTTTAAAGTAGGAAGCTCAGGCCCTTGTCTGTACTGTAGTCTAAGAGCAGGATTTGCATAAAAGCCAGAATCAGGAGGCACTTCTATCATCCCTTCCTCATCAGCATTTTCTGCCCCTTCCGGTGCTTTCATTTTTGGCGGTTTTTCAGGCTGAGAGCTGGGTACCATTCCAGTAGCAAGCACTATGAGATCTAATTCTTCAATTCTTATCTTTTCGCCTAAGAATTCATCTTCTGCCTCTACAAAAAGCTTTCCACCTTCTTCTCCCACTTGGGTTACACTTCCTCTTATGAATATGTTTCCAGCAAGCTGGCTTTTCTTGTAAAATTCCTCTGCCTGACCCACTGTTCTCATATCCTTGAATAAGATGTAACATACTGCCTCTGGATTTTGTTCCTTTATGTAAGCAGCCTGCTTAAGGGTTACGAGACAACATACGGAAGAACAATAAGGAAGGTGATCTGGATCTCTTTGGCCTGCACATTGAACAAAAAGCACATTTTTGGGCATCTGCCCATCAGAAGGCCTTTTTATTCCACCGTTAGAAGACATCTCCTCTAATTCCACATTCGTTATCACATCTTTAAGTTTTCCGTATCCTAAGGATTCCAGCTTCTTCGCATCATATGGCACCCATCCTGTAGCTTGAATTATTGCTCCTGCTTTTTCTTTTACTGTTGTCCCGTTTGTCTTTATTTCCACAGTGAAAAGACCCGGTGCCCCAACTGTCTTTTCTACTGTAGCAGATGTGTACACCTTTATGTTAGGATTCTCACTTACCTGCTTTATAAGCTCCTCTAAGCCAGTGTCATAAAGGTCTTCATATGGGGGCGCTATTTTCTTTTTCATCTTTTTCAAAAATCCGCCTAAGCTTTCCTCCTTTTCCACGATTATCGCCTTGTACCCTGCCTTTGCTACTTCTAACGCTGCTGTCATACCAGCTAATCCACCACCTACTATTAAAATATCCTTTGAATACTCTTGTTCCGCTTTAAAAGGCTCTGGCAACTCTGTATCTTTTGCCTTTGAACACCCCATTCTTACATAATCTTCTGCAAGCATCTGTGTGTCTTCTTCTTTTGGTTCTTGACTCCACGCCACATGCTCTCTCAGGTTTACCCTTTCCACAATTTTGTCTGGGCCAAAATCAAATCTATCATGATTTACCCTGGGAGAGCATGCACATATAACAATTGTATTAACTCCCTCATCTTTTATGTCTTTCTTTATAAGCTCTATCCCTTCAGGACCACATAAAAAGGGATGTTCCTTGCATATGGAAACATTAAACTCTTCACTAACTAATTCTTTAATGGGATCCACTTCAATAGCATCTCCAATACCACACCCTGTACAAACATAGACTCCCATTTTCTTTTCCATCTTTCCCATTACCTCCTGGAAATTGATTGAATCGCTTTTATAGCTGCCGCTGTACCATCTTGTACAGATGTTGCCACATCTGTAGGTCTTCTAACACATCCTGCACCATAAATTCCTTCTGTTTGACCATCTCTTAAGATGAATCCAAATTTATCCTTCGGTACATCTGGTGCCTCTATGTTTATAGTGTTGGGAACCATACCAGTAGCAAGTACTACCATGTCAAACTTCATTCTTATCAGTTCACCCTTGTGAGTATCCTCTCCTTCTACAATCAGGTCCCCAGTGTCTTCTTCTTCAATAATAGTTGCTATTTTGCTCCTGATAAATTTCACCTTTTCATCTTCTTTTACTTTCGTAAAGAAGTCTTCATATCTATCAAGAGCGCGTATGTCTATGTAAAATATGGTAACCTCGCTTTCAGGGTTTTTCTCTCTCACATAAATTGCCTGCTTGAGAGAAGCAAGGCAACAAACTCCAGAACAGTAAGGAAGATGGTTCTCGTCTCTTGAGCCAGCACACTGGACAAAAGCTATTTTCTTTACTTCTTTTTTATCAGATGGTCTTAATATCTTGCCTTCTGTTGGCCCATTTGGAGCAGCAATTCTTTCCATCATTACATTGGTAATCAGGTTCTTATACTCACCAAAACCATAATATTCGATTCTGGAAGCATCGTAAGGTTCCCAACCTGCTGCCCAAACCACTGCTCCTGCTTTTATGTCAAATACTTGCTCCTTCATGTTTAGATCTATTGCTCCATAAGGACATGCCTCTTGACATCTTTTTGCTTCTTCTGTTCCCACAATGGATGGATCCATTACATATCTCATCGGAAAAGCAAATTCATGAGGAAGGTAAATTGCCTTTACTTTACTCAATCCAAAATCAAAAGGATTATCTATTTCGGTATTGCAAACCTCTTCACACTTACCACAACATGTACATTTTTCATTTACATATCTGGGGGAAACCTTTATGGTCACATCATAGTCACCCGGTTGCCCAGAAATTCTAATAGGTTCTGCCATAGTAAAAAAGCGAATCCTTGGATTCTGCTTCATTCTTCTAAAGTTTATTTCAAGACCACAGTTAGGCGGGCATAGCTTAGGAAAATAGTGGTAAAATTGAGTTACTTTTCCACCTAAATAAGGCCTCTTTTCCACAAGTATTACATCGTAGCCTGCTTCAGCCGCCTCTAAGGCAGCGGTTATTCCACTCATTCCGCCGCCCACAACCAATATAGTTTGATTTGTCGCTTCCACCTTCTCCCCTCCGCACGATTTTTTAAGCATTAAGGTGCTCTAACCCTGAACAGGGGGGTTAGAGCACCTTATCTGATATTATCCTCTGCTACTTATACTCCAGGCATATTCCACACATCTTTCTTCATCATTTCCCATTTGCCTGTATTAGGATCCCACTTGCAGTTCACAAAACAGTGCCAGTTTTCTTCGTCCATCTTTGGAAAATCTGCTCTGAAGTAATAACCTGGCCACCTTGTCTCTTCTCTGAAGAGCACACTTCTTACATGAGCCTCTGCTTGCCACATTCTGTGTATTACTTCCCAACATCTCATAAGCTCGTGCAGATTTCTGGCCGCTATCTTTTCTATATCTTCTTTCAGGAACTGCAACAGCTCGAGTCCTCTTTCTAAGAGATGTTTATTTGTCTTAAATGCCATCGTAACTCCACCTGCATATTCGTCCATGATCTTCTGTAGTCTATCCAAGCAATGACGCCACAGCAGATAGTTTGGATTAACCGTAGGATCAGTTGAATAATTTTTATGCTGTTCAAAAGTGTCCAACGGCTGCAGGATTTTCTTTTTCAGCTCTTCAATCTTGGATTGATCTACCTGAGGTGCCGGAGGATTCTGTTCTACCAAGTATCTTATAGCAGATTTTCCTGCAATTCTTCCTTCTGCATGAGACCCGGATGAGAACTTATGAGGACATGCACCAGAAGCGTCTCCAGCTGCAAACAGACCTTCTACTGTGGTCATGTTTACTGGACCCCACTTGTATGGAGTCGGGATGTCTTCCGGACCACTTACCCAAGCACCAGAAGCACCAGAATGGGAACCGATAAAGTAAGGCTCACATGCGGCAATTTCAGAAGGTCTCTCTTCTGGCCTTATATTCTGAGCTGCCCACAGATGTGCCTGAGATATGGTCATGTCTAAGAAGTCTTCCCATGCCTCTGCTTCCAGTTCCTTCATCTTCTTCTTAAATGCTTTTGGATCATCTTTGTATTCTTCTGCCAGTTTTGCTATCGCCTCATGAGTCATCATATAAAGTGGCCCAAGTCCAGCATCCACATCTAACTGGCCGAGATAATTCCTGAGGTTAGCTGGAATCGGTTTTGCGAGTCCATAAGGTGCCCAATTTTTAAGCTCTTCTTTCCTTGTAACCATGTACTCTCCACCACCTGCACTTATCGCCCGAGATTTAAAAAGCAAGAACCACGCACCCACAGGACCATATGCATCCTTAAATCTTACAGGAATAAACCTGATTTCCTGACAGGTCATCTCCGCGCCTGCTCTTATGGTGAAATATGCGCTTGAACCCGTGTTAAATGGTGGATACCAAGAACGGCCAAATCCTTCTCCTACTGATCTTGGACGAAACACATGTACAGCACCACCAGCAGCTATTATGGTTGCCCTTGCCTTGAATACATAGAACTTGTTTTCTCTTACGCTGAATCCTACAGCTCCCAAGCACCTGTTATTCTCTACCAGAGGCTCCACAATAAATACTCTCTCAAATATTTCTCCACCTGCATCTTGAATTGCATTTTTTGCAGCCTCAGCAACTATCACTTTGTAAGATTCTCCGTTTATCATTACCTGCCATCTTCCTTCGCGTACATACTTTCCGTTTTCATCTGTCCATATTCTGAGTCCCCATTTCTCAAACAGATGCACGCTGGAGTCCACATGACGCGCTATGTTAAACACCAAATCCTCTCTGGATATTCCCATAAGATCCTGACGCACATATCTTACGTAATCCTCGGGAGTATTTTCTCCGTTTTTCATTCCAAGATACTGATTTATAGCGGACAGGCCCTGAGCAACTGCGCCACTTCTATCAAGGGCAGCTTTATCTACTAATGTGACCTTCAGTCCATTTTTCTTTGCCCAATATGCTGCTTCTGTAGCAGCACCACATGCTGCCATACCTCCACCTATTATCAAGAGGTCAGTGTTGACTTCTACGGTTTCAAAGTTTGCCATTTGTTACCCCTCCTTCTCTCGTTTTTTAACCTTTAAATGTAGGCACAGCATCTATCCCCAAAGATGCTGGTTCAGTAGCAAGTGCCTCGCTCTTCAGATCGTCATGTGTTGGAAAACCACCTGTCGGATCTGCAGTACCTTCTTCTGTAGTCCTTATGGGGAACTTAAATCTCTTTATGGAACCATCTCTGAACCTTACTGTCCACATAATATCTTTTGAACCACGAAGTGGAACAACGCTTGCACCTAAGGGAATAAAGTCTGCATATCCTCTTACATCAATCGCCTGCTGTGGACAGATCTTAACACAGCATTGGCATTCCCAACACATAGATGGATCCCGGTTATATGCTTTCATCTTTTCCATATCCAAGACCATAAGGTCGTTGGGGCAGATATACATGCAGGCAGTCTTGTCCTGACCTTTGCAACCATCACATTTTTCAGCAATTACATAGCTTGGCATCTTTTTACCTCCTTTTGTTTTTTCTTTTCAGAACCTTCGAAAAGAGCTCTTTCGTTTAATTAAAAAGTTCATCTCACCTCCCTTCTTTTTAGACCTGAATATCCGGTGGAGGAAGATATTCTGACTCCTTAGCTGCAAGCTCTTTTATTTGATCCGCCTTTGCAAGAGTGGCCTCTATTACATCGGGAGATATTGACTTCTTTTCTGCAATCTGATTGAAAAATTCTCTCATGAAAGCAACCGGCAGATCGGTTATTGCACCTCTGGCGTCAATCCTTGCTGTATCAAAGGTCTTTAGAATCTTCTGGCTTAATTCCTCGGGTACATTCACCTCTATACACTTTAGTTCTCCACCAAACATGGTTTTTATGTGGTTTTCTACATCACTGCCTTTAATCCTTTCCAAACGCTTTTCATCCAGAAGAACCAGTATATAATGACTCATCTTAAACCTCCTTTGTTTTATAAGTCCTCAAGATCCACTTCTAAGTCTCTTTCTTTATCCCTTACATACTTCTCATTACAGAACGGATAACCAAAATGTTTCCACCACTTTACCACCACCTTATATACTTCTGGTCTTAAGATCACTGAGGGAGGCTGAACACCTTCTGCAATCATACCTCTTAAAAGACTTCCGCTTATTCCTTCCTTTTTATGCCCGCATGTTTCACTGTATGCCATTTCTTTGCAAACCGGACAGTAAGCAAACTCTCTCATGTTTTGAGGTCTTATCTGGACTCCATAAGGTACATCTGTAGGTGGTTTATCAAAACCAAAACTCGGAATTCCTTTAGTCCACAGAATTTGCGTAGCCCACATGTCATAGTATTCACCTACTGCTGCATGATCGCGGCCAAACATGTGATGCGTGCAACCCATATTCTGTCTTATAATGGCATGAAGCAAGGATTCTAATGGATTGCCATATCTCATATCCCAAAGGCACAAGCTAACCAACCTTCTCTCAGGCTTTATATAGCCTGCGGTACTTACAGCCTCTTGAGCTTCTACTATAGTTTCGTCTGGATAATCACCTCTTCTTTTTACTCCAATTATGGCGTTCACCAAGATACCATGACATGGTTCTATGTCACCAGTGTATGCCGCATTTTTCATGAGAAATTCATGTCCTACATGTGGAACATTTCTTGTTTGATGAGCAATGGCTGTGCGCCAACCGAGTTCGTCAAACTTTTCTCTGCACTTTCTGGGAGGATACCAGAATCTGTCAAATGGAGGCCTAAATTTGGGCTCGTTTATAATAGTATATTTTCCAGCCAAAACCACAGGCTGATGACTACGATATATAACCCAGCCAGGATGCTTTTTGTCAAATCTGTGTCTTACTACTTCGGGATTGTCCTCGGGTGTACCAAAGACCCTATGGGCAAATTCTTCCAAGTTATCTATTTCCCAAATCTCTTCTATGTCTAAGACAGCAAAGGGCTTTCCTTTTAGATTCAGAACGAGCCTGTCCCCTTTTGTTACTCCTAACTTTTTATAATCTTCCTTGCTTATGTCAAATACCAGAGGAAAGGGAAATATCCATTCATTTAACAGCCGTCTTTCTTTCAACACCCTCTCCACTTCTGCTTGGGTCATCGATCCTTCCACAGGACTAAAAAAGCCGTAACAGATAGACATGATCTCTCTGTAAACATTCCTTACAGGAACCCCGGTTTCATAGTGCAGGGTTGGTTTGATATCATAGCTGGGACACCCTTTAATCATCTTCTTTGCCACTTCCTTGTCTGTAACTACCCTCTCCACCAATCTTCCGCCATGAGGTAAAGGTCTCTGAATTAGCAAACTTGACATCCTACACCTCCTTTTTGTTTTTAAACCGACCAACAAAAACTTCACTCTTATTTTATGCAAGCGGTATGCCAGAAAAAAAACAAACGCCTATCCTTAAAGCCTAAAACATCCAGAAAAATGATAGGGCAAATTTGCCCTATTTCAAGCCAGAAGGATGTATAACATGTGAATATTCCTAAAAAACAAAATGATAGGGCAAATTTGCCCTATCATCAGGATAAAATGCCATATCTTTTCATCTTTCTGTACAGGGTCTTGGGGTCAATACCCAAAAGGGAAGCGACCTTTCCTTTACGCCACCTGTTTTCTTCCAGCGCTTTTAAGATCAGCTTTTTTTCGAATTCGCTTACAGCACTTTTTAGTGTGCCGAGCTTTGAGTAATCTGTTTCATCTGAGAAATCCGAGCTTTTGTTTCCTAAGAACTGGAAGCTTCCTGTACTCAAATATCTTTGGATCATACCTTGGAGTTCTCTTACATTTCCAGGCCAATCGTAATTCATCAGAAGGTCCATATACTTGGCGGGCAAAGAAGGGGGATGTTTGCCTTTGCTGTATATCCTTAAAAAATGCTCCACAAGAAGTGGAATGTCCTCTTTTCTTTCTCTGAGAGGAGGGATGTATATGGGGATTACGCTTATTCTATAATAAAAATCCTCTCTCATTTTGCCTTCAGCTACAAGTTGAGCAAGGTCTTTATTAGTAGCAGATATGAGCCGGAAGTCAGAAGTGTAAGTTTTTGTGTCTCCTATTGGGCTGTATTCTCCGGTTTCAAAAGCCCGCAGAAACTTTACCTGAATATTTACATCCAACTCTCCTACCTCATCTAAAAACAGGGTTCCTCCATTTGCCACATAAAGATATCCGTGCTTGTCTGTATGGGCACCTGTAAAAGCGCCTTTTTTGTGTCCAAAAAATTCGCTTTCTGCTAATTGCTCTGGTATTGCCCCACAATTTACAGCCACAAAAGGCTTTTCAGCCCTGGGACTTAATCGGTGGATAGCTTTTGCAACCAGCTCTTTTCCAGTTCCCGATTCTCCAAATATTACCACGCTGGCATCTGAATTGGCCGCTTTTAAGATCAATTCATAAACACGCTGCATCGCTTGACTCTTACCTATTATGTCCCCAAATTTATACCTTTCTTTAATTGTAGATCTGAGTTTTATGTTCTCTTTTCTGTAATATTCAGCATCCTCCTGCATCCTTTTTGACCACATCACTTGTTCTGTAACATCTCTTAAGGTTGCAAGCACAGCAGGCTTGGATTTTAATGTAATAAAACTTCTGTTCATGGATACCCAGATCTTATTTCCTTTATTGGTTATCCCCAAAAGCCAGTTTTCTTCTTCTTTTTCATTGAGACCAAAAATCGGATTAAACAGCTTCTTACATAGCGAATGAAATTCCGGATCGAAGATGCTTTCTATGTCCATTCCAACGATTTCATTTGAACCATTAAATTCAAACATCTCTAAGAATGCCCTGTTTGCAAATATTATTTTTTGATTTTGCACGAGTATCACTCCATCTGCCACTGATTCTGTAAGGCTTCTGTAAAGTTTTTCTCTCTCTCGCAGGTCTCTGTGCGCGCGTTTTAGTTCGGTAAGATCTCTTAAAATGGAAAGCTTGGATATGCTTCCATCAGAATTCCGAATAGGAGTCTCGAGCACATCGTATATCTTTCTCCTTTTATCAAAATACCATTCCCTTCTAAGGGTATTTCCTGAAAGCACTTTTGTTAAAGTACAATCGGGACAAACAGACTTGTGTCCAAAATATTCGTAACATTTTCTTCCTTCAACAGGACCAAATTCTTCTTCTAAAGCAGGGTTTATGTATTCTATTTCATAGTTTTCGTTTACCTTGTAAATGAGATCTCTTACAGAACTCAAGATGTTCTTTATATTTTTACTTTCTAACCTTAAGGACTCTTCTGTTCTGAATCTTTCGGCTATCCTGCCCAATCTTTCACTTACGGCATCAATAAGCTCTTTTTCCACAAAGGCTTCTGGTTTAGAGAAGTAATAAACTTCTATTCTTCCACCCCACTCCCCGTTTACTATAATATCGCTGGTATACTTCCAAGGAGTGAATCGGAAGTTCTTAGATTTAAATTCATTATATCCCAACAAGATTCTAATACACATCCGGTCATAAGCTCGCATAGCAGAAGGAATGATTTCTGTGATGCCCTGAGCTATTTCTTCTAAACTGATGTTTGGTCTTTCTCTCAAGGTGGCAATTTGAAACAAACATCTCAATTCACGTCTTTTCTGAGCAAGTTCCGAAGTGCGCTGGTCTAACAGGTTTTTTGTTTCATTCAAGAGATGTTCCAGCTCTCTTTTTTCTTGAAGAAGCTCACTATATGTTGAATCTTTTATAACATCTACAAGCTGTGAAAGAGGCTGAGAATCAGTCCACAAGATAACCGGGGTTTTTAGAAACCTTGATTTTATGACCGATATTGCTGATAATTGAAGTGTTCCTAATACGATCAGGTCAGGAACAGAAGAAGGGATGTCTTCTAAGGTGGAAGAGAAAGAAAGATGAACATCCGGAATATCTTTAAAGGATTCAGAAAGAAGTTTTCTTTTTTTCTCTGGAATCCCTACTGCCAAGACAAAGAACATACTATTCGTTCTCCCTTTTTATTTAAGTTCAATAATATTCTACAGGAGGATTTAAACAATTGGAAGTCATAATCTTGGGCTCCGGTACATTTATCCCTATACCAGATAGATCTTCTCCTTCCGTACTTATCAAATCAAAAGAAACTTGTTTGCTTCTGGATATAGGACCAGGCACTTTAAGGCAGATAGGAAGATTAGGGCTTTCTTTCAGTATGATAGACTATGTTTGTTTATCCCATTTTCATCCAGATCATACCGCAGATATTGTTCATTTGATGTTTGCTTTGAAGAACATCGATCCTTTATTAAAAAAACCGATCACTTTGTTGGGCCCTTCTGGAACAAAAGAGTTTTTAAGATCCCTTCAGTCTGCTTATAGAGGATATATAAATCTGTCTCCCAAGATTTTAAGAATAGATGAACTGGGAAAAAAGAGCAGAAGAAATTGTAAGGATCTTACAGTAATTTCGCATCCTGTAAAGCATGTTCCAGAAAGTATTGGGTTTCGTATTATAGAAGAAAGTAAAGGAAAAAGTGTGGCATACTCAGGAGATACAGGTATGTGCGAAGATGTGATTGAACTTTCCCGAGATGTGGACCTCGCTATATTAGAATGTTCTTTCCCAGAAGAATATCTGAAAAACTGGTCTATAGACACTCATCTCAGCCCATCTGATGCGGGAAAGATAGCCCAAGAAGCAGGGGCAAAATCTCTTCTCCTGACACATCTCTATCCAGAATGTCTTAACATAAACATTGTAGAAAGATGTAAACGCTATTATAAAGGCAATGTCATGATAGCAGAAGACCTTATGAGGATTACAATCTAATGATCTCGCTGAACAATATAATTGCTCAAGTTTATAAGAGCGTTTTTGGCAGGTGAATTATCAAACACATTAAGTGACTCTTTCGCCTTTTGTATGAAAAAGATAGCATCTTCTCGTGTGCGAGATATAGCACCTGTTTGAACGACCTTTTCGATTATGTATCTGTGTTCATGGGAATTGTCTTTTTTTTCTTCAAAAAGCCGCTTAATCCTTTTTTTGTCTTCTTCTCCCATTTTCTGTAGCGCATATATTAACGGTAAAGTCACCTTTCCTTCTTTTAGATCTTTTCCTACGGGTTTTCCAAATATGTCTTCAGAAGACACATAATCTAACAGATCGTCAACAAGCTGGAATGCCATTCCCAAATTTAAACCAAAACTTTTTAAGGCTTTCTCCTTTTTCTTTCCTGCTTTTGCAATAATTGCAGCACATTCACAAGCTGCAGAAAGTAAGGAAGCCGTTTTTTTCTCTATTATGTCCATATACTGAGCTTTTGTGAGCGATAAGTTGTTTGAATAGAAGATTTCCATTAACTGGCCTTCAACCATATTTTCCGTAGCTATAGCCAACTTTTCCAAAAACCTTATGTCTTGGGTACTGAGAGCAACTCTCAGGGAACGAGAATACAAAAAATCACCTTCTAATATAGCTATGTGATCTCCCCACTTATTGTTAACAGAAGGCTTGCTCCTTCTTATTTTTGCATTATCAAGAACATCGTCATGAAGCAAAGAAGCGACATGTATGTATTCAAATACAGTGGACAGAGAATATACATGCTCTTCCTCATACTCTAAGAGCTTGCAGGACAAAATAAAAAGCAAAGGTCTCAAAAGTTTCCCGTTTGCAAGAAGTATGTGTTCGCCCACTTCTTTTATAAGAGGAACAGTAGAACCCATGTTGTTAAGAAGTGCTCGACTTATCTTTTCTATGTAGACTCTATTTTCTGTAAAAACATGCCTCATAAAATCTCCCCAACCAAATCATATGTGTGAGCGTCTGTGATAAGAACTGGCATTATTTTTCCTATAATACCATATCCTTTATTAATTATCACCTGCCCGTCTATTTCTGGAGCCATCCCGCTGCTCCTTCCCACAAGTAAGAGTTCTGTTTCTGGATGAGTTCCTTCTATTAGCACAGGTATTACTTTTCCGATCATTTCCTTATTTTTTCTTTCTGATATCTTTGCCTGAAGTTGCATCAAAGCGTCTCGTCTTTGATTTGCAACGCTTTTTTCTATTTGTGAGCTCATCTTTGCCGCCGTTGTTCCCTTTTCGGGGCTAAAAACAAATACACCAAGATGATCAAATTCTACATCTTTTACAAAGTCGTACAACTCCTGAAAGGCCCGATCTGTTTCCCCTGGAAAACCCACAAGTAGCGTGGTCCTCAAAAATATTCTTCTCCTTAACCCTTTTATCCTGTTAAAAAGATCTAAAAGATATCTTTTATCGTATCCTCTGCGCATACTTGCCAAGATTTCATTATTTACATGCTGGATCGGGATGTCCAGATAGGGACAAATTGAATTCTCATTTTCTATCAGATTTAAGAGACGATCTGATATTCCCAACGGATGAAGATAAAGGAGTCTTATCCACTTAATGTCCTTTATACTTAGCAACCTTTCCAGTAAGAATTCGAGACAGATCTCACCATCACCAAAGTCCCTACCATAGCAAGTGATATCCTGGGCTACAAGGTTGAGCTCAACAACCCCTTTTTTTGAAAGCTCTTTCGCCTCGTCTATCAAAAGCTGTGGCAAAACACTCCTCATCGGGCCCCTTAGCATAGGTATGAGACAATAAGAACATCTATGTGAGCATCCGTCAGAGATCTTTAGATAAGCGGTATAAAAAGGGGTGCCCTGAATCCTGGGAAGCTTTCTGTTTTGTACAAAACATGGTCTGGATATGAAAAAGTCTTTATCTCCTTTAATTATTTCTAA
This sequence comes from uncultured Desulfobacterales bacterium, assembly GCA_964393645.1. Lineage (GTDB taxonomy): Bacteria > Desulfobacterota > DSM-4660 > Desulfatiglandales > JALVZP01 > JALVZP01. The sequence goes on from CAYMUI010000037.1 coordinate 30,376, forward strand.
TATCTGATGAAACTTTCCTGTTCCAGCCCATATGTCTACTTCTGGTATCTCTTTTTTTAGTTTGTAGCCATACCTTTGGACAAGACATCCGATTACAACCACTTTTTTCAGACTCCCTTCTTCTTTCAATCTTACTGCTTCCAGTATTACATCTATAGATTCCTGAACAGCTTCTTGAATAAATGAACAGGTGTTTATTATCACGATGTCTGCCTGTTCTATGTCCTCTACGAGCTGAAATTGAGCAGAAGAAAGGATTCCTCCTATGTACTCGCTATCAACGGTATTTTTCGGACAACCCAAACTAATTATATGGATCTTTTGATAAATAGGATTAACCTCTTGCGATTCTTTTTCGGAAGAGATACTCAATTGCATCAGGAAGCTCTGAAAATTCTTTCATGAAGTATATGTTTTTGTAAGTGTTTCTCAGATAATCCCTTATGCTTTCTTTATATCCGCACCCAATGGTTATCATGTGTATCCCCTTCTTTTCACAATAGCTTACAGCTTCCGACACATCTATTCCGCAGTTAGACTCCCCGTCTGTAATGTGAACAAGAAGTTTTCTCCTTCTTTTGGTGTCTTTGAGCATATGCATAGCCACAGCCATTATTGCCTGACCCGAAGGGGTCTTCCCTCTGGGTGATAAAGTATACAGCCTGTTTCCTCTAAGTAAGTTTGATATAAAACAGCGTCCTGCTTGCTCGTAATAAGCATAAAGTTGAACCTTGTTTTGGTATCCCTTTGCCGCTTCAAAAAGAGAAGCGAATGTTTTTTGAACATTATACCAATTATCTGAAACACCCCTGCCTTTATTAATACTCATGGATACAGATGCATCTACTAAGATCACTATATGCCAATAATTTGTCTGCTTATACTCTTTTTCTTTAAAAGGTCTTCCATCTATAAAGATCTTATGCAATCTTCTAAAGTCTAATCTTCCAAAAGGAAGGGCTCTGTTTATAGAGCGTAATTCATGCCTGCTCTTTTGTTTTTGAAGTTCAAATACTGACCTGAGCCTTTTTACTATTGAAAGGTCTGGCTCGATATTGCAAGGAGTCTCTTCTTCCCAAAAAAAGGTCGGCATAACCTTGGAGCGATCTTGAACCACTGCTTTTATTTGAGAGGTAATGTCCTCCTCAGAAGCAATAATCTCTTTAAGCTCTTCTAAATCTCTCCTTGGAATGGAGGCTTCCACATCTACTTCGTCTTCTTTACTGAGGACTTTTTGATCTAAAACAAAAGAGCTGGAAGTAAAACCTTTTTCCCATTGCCGAGCTATGGAATAAAAATGCGTTCATGTATCTTTATACAGGTTAAATCTGTTCAAAGCCTTTTCCATAACACCTTTTTTCTTAGATACGCTTATAATTTCTGTTCCAAGACCAACCAATATGTCATAAAGCTCTTTTAAAGAGGAAAGACCAAATGGAAGCTCAAATCTTTCTTCAAAAAAGCTCCTTCTCCATACATCAAATAAGATGTCCAAAACAGTATCCTTGTGTCTTTTTACTCTTGGATAGTACCACTTCCACGCCCTCTCCAAATAAAGCTCCCATATACTCCCCTTTGCACAATGATTCACATATATATCCTCACCAGCCTCCACCATTTCTAAGAATATGTCTTTTTGAGAAAGAGAAAAATTTGCCGAAAAGTCTTTTGCTTTGTATAAAACATAACTGCTCATCTCTTTCATATGAAATGCTTCATGTACCACCCATCCTACCAAGGCATCCACTTTTTCTGGTGGAACAGGATACTTTCCTAAAACAAAAGAAAGATCTAACACGATCTTTCCTTCTTCAAAGACGGAGATTCCCTTCCACTCTATAGGTTTTACCTTAGGAAATACATAACGAGCTGCTTTTTTGATCCCCTTTAACAGAAGAGCCAGTTCTTTGCTTTCTACAGTGGACCTATTTCTGCGCCAATAAGATGAATATGCTTTTATTAGCTCTTTATCCATACGCCCCTTTCTTTTTCCTCTTCAGGAGCAAATATCACATAATCCTCTGATCCTGCATCTGTATCCTTGGTTTCTACATGAACAGACAAAAGAAGACTTTCCAGAATATCCTTTGAAACTTACAAACTATAGATAAGGGCTTCTCTTACAGAAGCACCCAGTGAAACCAGTTCAGCGATCATGAGACTGTGCCTTATAGAAATAGGCACCGGATTTTCTGGCTCGCTTCTCAATCTATTTACTACTTTTGTGATAAGCTCGGCATCTTCTTCCTTAATGCCTGCTTTTAAAACCAGAAGCCTTTTCTCGATTGTGGAAGGCAGATAATCCATATGTATTATGTAGAACCTATCTCTTAAAGCAGCGTCCAGCAATTCTGTTCCAACAAATTCTTCTCCTTCATTCATGGTAGCAAAAAACACCACCCCTCTGCTCACTCTTACCATACCCAATTGATCTATCCATATGGATCTATCTTCTGAAAGTACAGAATAAAGTTCATTTAATGCCTTCGGGTGTTCTGGTCTGTTTATTTCTTCTAAGTGAATCACGCATCTTTCAGTAGTAATGGCCTTAGGAAAAAGGTTTTCCTGATAAACGGTCTCGGAATTTTTGATCTCGTATTGTCCAAAAAGCTGGCCCGGTTCTGTCAGAAGTCCAATCTGAAATGTTGCTAAGGGTCTGTTAAAGTATGCAGCAAATTGCCTCACCAATGAAGACTTGCCACAGCCTTGTTTTCCTACTACCAGCACATTTACAGGATGTCTTTCAGAAAGCCTTTCTATGTGATGAAGAAAACCGATCAACTCTTTTGGAACAAAAAAATATCTGTCCAGCTCAGGGATTTCCAACTCATATTTTACCATGATTTCCCCCTTTTTTAGGATTTAAGTACCTGTTGAATCTTTTTTATCAGGGTGGCAGCCCGAATAGGCTTTTGAAGGTATTCTATGTCATCGGTAGAAATACCTTTTTCAGCAAGCACATAATCAGGGTATCCGCTCATAAACAGGATTTTTACTTCGGGTTTCATCTTTCTTATCTCTTCCTGTGCAGACTTTCCGTGTTTGTAAGGCATTACAATATCCATAAGTACTAAATCCACTTTATCCATATTATCTCTGAATTTGTTGATAACATCAATTCCATTTACTGCAAGAATCACCTCGTATCCAAATTCGGTCAAAATCCCCTTTATCACCTCTCTTACAAAAGGATCATCGTCAGCTACAAGAATCGTACCAGAGCCTTTTGGTATATCTGCAAGAGAATCTTCGTCTTTTTCTACAACCACTTCTTTGCTGTCTGAAAGAGGAATGTATATCTTAAAGAGAGTTCCCTTTCCTTTTTCGCTTTCTACATCAATAAAACCTCCGTGTTCTTTTACGATTTTAAAACAATTGTAAAGACCCAATCCCGTCCCCTTTTCAGAACCTTTGGTGGTAAAGAAAGGCTTAAATATGTTTTTCATAACCTCTTCGTCCATTCCTATACCTGTATCTTCTATGTATATTACCCCGTATCTGCCAGGATTCACCCATTCTCCTTTCTCCTTTGCCACATGTTCTGAAATCTGGGCAGTACCAGTTGCGATTCTTAACTTGCCTCCTTTAGGCATGGCATCCTGAGCATTGGTAAGCATATTGAGCAGTACCTGGTGAAGCTGGGTCGCATTACTTACCACTACAGGATCTTCCTCGCTTAACTCAAGATTTATTTGTATGTCGTCACTAAGAAAACCAGAGGCCATCTTTTTCAGCATTATTATCTGGTCATTTAGCTTTAAAGGATACCTGTCCATACCTTTGCCTCTTGCATATTTCAGCAGTTCCACAATCATCTCTCTTGCTCGCTTGCTACATGTTATTATGGCATCCACAAATTTAGGATCGATTTCCTGTCCCTCGCTGATTCTGTACTTTACTATGTCACCACTTCCCATAACCGAGGCCAGCACATTGTTAAAGTCATGAGCGATACCACCTGCCAATGCCCCTATTGCTTCAAGTTTTTGGGCATTAAGGAGCTGAGTTTCAAGCTTTTTCTTCTCTTCGTGTCGTTTCTTTAACACCCTTATCATTTCATTTATCAGTTTGGCTACTCGGCCTGCTTCATCCTCTCCTTCCATAGGAATCTCTTGAAGAGCCTCAACATTTTCTATGTTTTTAAATGAGTCCACATGTTCACACAGTATATCAATTGCACCAACTGTCTTAAGAGCAGCTCTATGCATAAAAAAGTAAGCAAGGCTTATACAGATAAAAAATGTGACCAAAAAATATAAAAGGTATAGTCTCTCTTTTTTTAGTATCTCGCTTTTGTCTAAGCTAAGAGCCACCCATCCTGCAAGCTTTGTCTTTGTGGGCATTATGCCCAGAACCATCTCCTCTGCGCTTTTAAAACCAATACTTACATAAACCGGCTTCCATATCTCCATAAGTTTGTCTGTCTCGTATATGTAAGGTGGGGTGTCTCCCTGAGACATTCTTTTTTTTACCTGAAGTATGTCTGCAATTCTCGGCAAGTCTTCGTCTCTCTTCGTTACACTCATTAACAAAGAATCTCTGTTGAACACACTGACACCCACCACATAAGCCTGGCACAGAAAACCTTGAGCTTCCTGTTTAAGGAGCTTCTCACTTCCTGCCAGAATTCCAAGTCGAGAATTAGCCGATAAAACATCTGCTAAGATCCTGGCTTCTCTTACAAATGAGCTTTTTATGGAATGAATTTGCTGGTAAGAATGAAAGATAAAAAGTGTAAGGAAAAAAGCCATGAAAATGCTTATAAATGTTGTAAGCACTTTTTTAAAAAGAGTATCTTTCATCTGAAAGTAAATCTCAGTTATGAGGGGAAAACTCTTTATCTTTTTCATTATCTTCATGTACTATCATCTCCCTTCTATTTTCTTCGTATGTGGGCAAACCCAAACATTCTGCCACATAAGAATTTATCTTAAACCTTTCATCTGGACACACAGTCACAGGAGTCATCACGGTCCCTTTCAAGATCTTTTTAGCCAAGATTCCTGCCTGAACACCCATACTAAAAGGTTCAGAATATATTGCCATAAGTGCACCCAGCTTAAGATATTTTTCGGAAAATGTAACAATTGGTATGGATTTTTTTAAAAAGAATAGATTCATAAAGCTTAAAGTCTCAGGAGAAATTACGGTAACATCAGGAAGCATGAAAAACAAATCTAT
>CAYMUI010000038.1:0-4571 GCA_964393645.1 uncultured Desulfobacterales bacterium
TTGTTAGCCTTCATAAGTATCACAAACATGTACAGTGCTACTCATGCATTGGGTAAAACAGGATTAAAGATATTCAAAAGGCACATATGCTGGTATGGACTCGGTTTTTTTGTCTTCTTCTTTGTCTTGCTCTTTGACTACAAAAGCCTAAACAAATGGGCTTATCATATATATCTTCTTTCTATCTTTTTGCTCGTTCTGGTACTTGTGTGGGGAAAGATAAGCTCAGGATCACAAAGATGGTTTAAAATAGGTTTTATATCATTTCAGCCTTCTGAATTGGCAAAAATATCTGTTGCGATTTTAATTTCTCACATACTCAGCGAAATGCCACAGAAAAAAGGATATACGCTAAGAGAACTCTGGAAGATATTCCTTTTTACAGGGATACCGTTTCTTTTAATCTTAAAAGAGCCAGATCTGGGAACGGCTCTTATAATACTGATATTTTCTGGCACCACAACCCTGTTAGCAGGGGTAAGAAAAGGCTCTATCCTCATCTTTGTGCTCACCGCTTTTGTGCTTACCCCGATTGTATGGACTCACCTTAAGGACTATCAAAAAAAGAGGATTCTCACATTTATCAACCCAAATCTGGATCCTTTGGGAGCAGGCTACCACATAACCCAATCCAAGATAGCCATAGGATCCGGAATGCTCTTCGGAAAGGGATTTTTAAAGGGAAGCCAGTCAAGACTAAGGTTTCTTCCTGAACAGCATACAGATTTTATATTTTCCGTGTTTGCAGAAGAAAGGGGCTTTGTGGGTTGTGTTGCTCTTATATTTTTGTACTGCTGTCTTGTCTTAAGAGGTTTAAATATAGCCAAAAACTCAAAAGATAAATTTGGAGTTTACTTAGCTGTAAGCATATCGACGCTTATGTTCTGGCAGATATTTATAAACATAGGTATGGTAGCAGGTATTCTCCCTGTTGTTGGAACACCGCTTCTTTTCATGAGTTACGGAGGTTCTTCCCTTATCTTTACGATGGCATCAGTGGGGATACTCATGAACATCCGGATGAGGAGATACATGTTCAATGGAATATAAAAAGATCGACAAACAGGACCTAAACTTCATCCAAAAGCTGGTAGGGAAGGATCGTCTTTCTCAAGGGACCTCAAACCTGAATCTACACTCTGTAGACCAATCTCATCACAAACCTTCCCTTCCAGAACTCGTGGTCTGGCCTGTTAGAGAAGAAGAGGTTGCAGAAATAGTCAAGTACGCAAACGAAAAGTTTATACCAGTAACTGCCTGGGGAGCAGGCACAGGGCTTGAGGGAAACGCAATCCCTGTCTGTGGAGGGATCGTGCTGGACTTTTCTTTGATGAACAAGATTATCCGAATAAGAGAAGAAGACTTTCAAGCAGATGTGCAACCAGGTGTAATATACCAAGATTTAAACCATCAGCTCAGACACAAGGGGCTATTCTTTCCACCAGACCCTGGGGCAAGGGCAACCATAGGAGGAATGATCGGAAATAACGCGAGCGGAATAAGGAGTATAAAGTACGGAGCTACAAGAGAAAATGTGCTGAGATTAAGGGTGGTCTTGGCAAATGGGCAAATAATAGAGCTGGGTAAAAGTGCTCAAAAAAGCTCCTCAGGGTATGACCTTCTGAGGTTATTCATAGGTTCTGAAGGCACTCTTGGAATAGTGGTGGAGGCAACTGTTAGGCTTAGGGGAATACCCGAACACTTTAGTGCCTGCTTGGCATCTTTTAGAGACATCTACTCTGCCTCTGAGTCAGTTTTCCAGATCATAAAAGCTGGGCTCGAACCAGCATGTCTTGAGATGATGGATTCAAAGTGCGTAGAAGTAATAAACAAGATAAACGGATTGGACTTACAGACCCTGAATACATTAATCATAGAATTTCAAGGCTCAAGCAGAGAAGCACTTAAAGATTCCGTAAACATATGTGAACAGATATGCAAAGAGCTAAAGTGTGAAGGTTTTACTTTTGGAATAGAAAGAAGCGATTATAAAAAGATCATAGATGCCAGACACATGCTTGGAGAATCGATAAGAAAGTGTCATCCCGGCAGAGTTCACACTGTTACCGATGTCGTGGTACCTATAAGCAAATTTCCAGAGCTGATCTCCTTTACAGAAGCACTTGTAAAACAAATAAAGATTCCCGCTTACATATTTGGACACGCAGGAGAAGGAAACCTGCACCTGGCGTTTATGGTAAAGGAGCAGGATGCAGGAGAATGGCTCTTGGTAGACAGGATAAAAGATGAGGTTACAGAAATGGCGATAAAACTTGGTGGCACTTGCACTGGCGAGCACGGAATAGGTATTGGGAAAAAGAAGTACATGAAAAAAGAGCACGGAAGCAGCCTTCTTTGGATGAAAAAGATAAAGGAGCTTTTTGATCCGCATGGGATACTCAACCCGGGAAAGATCTTTCCTTAAAATCCTGCATCTTTACAGCGACTGGAGATGGACAGGCCCTGCAGAGCCGGTTCTTCAAATGTGTAAATCACTGGCCCAAAGAGGACATGATGTAAGAATTGCCTACAGAAGCCCTGTAGCTAAAACTCACAACAAAACCATATCCCAAAGAGTAAAAGAAATGGGACTAACAGGAGTTACGAGCTTCTCCTTGGACAGATACATGAATCCTCTTAATACCTTGAAGGACTTGATCTTACTTCCCCGATACATAGCAAAAGAGGAATTTGACATACTGCACATGCACTTATCACACGATCATGCGATGGGCACCATATGTGCTCTGCCTTTAAGAAGAAAAAGACCTGTTCTTGTAAGAACATTTCACAAAAGAGCTGTTCTGAAAAACAGCTTTTTTAATCGTCTGCTTTTAAGACACACTGACGCGTATCTGTTTTTTACAGAAGGCTTTAGAAAAAAACACATAGAAGAATTTGGTCTTGATCCAGAAAGAACTGCCGTGCAACCCATGAGTGTAGACTTAAAAACATTTGATCCTTCCAGAACGTATAAAGACATGAGAAAGGAGTTCGGTATTCCCAAAGACTCAATTGTAATAGGTACAGTCGGCAGATTTCAAAGATACAGAAAGATGGACTGGTTTTTAGAAGCAGCAAAAGAAATTATTAAAAAATACGAGCATGTGTATTTGCTGATAGTCGGAAGATCCAGCCACATCAGAGAAACTGTTATCGAACCTGTAAAGAGGATGGGAATAGAAAAAAGAACTATCCTTGCAGGATACAGAAGGGATGATTACGCAGACACCCTTTTTTGCTTGGACATATTTACCCTTCTTATGCCCGGTTCAGATGGAACAGCAAGGGCTTTAAGAGAAGCAATGGCAATGGGAAAAGCGTGTGTTGTCTCTAACTACGGGATGCTTCCAGAAATAGTGGATAATGGAAAAGTAGGAATAGTGGTAAAAGATGTCCCGTCTTTGATCGAGGCGTGGACTGAACTGATAAAAGACCCGTATAAGAGAACGGCACTTGGAAATAAAGCAAGGCAGTATGCTATAAAGATGTTTGATTTGAACAAGACAGGAAAATTTCTGGAAGACTTTTATTTAAAAGTATTGGAGAAAAGGAGATGAAAATAATAGACATATCTCTACCAATAACAGAAGAAACAATCACATACCCTGGGGATGTTCGATTTTCAAAAGCTCCGATATGTACTATCGAAAGATCTGGATGCAACATGACAAAATTGATCTTAGGAACCCACACGGCAACCCATATAGATGCTCCTTTTCACTTTTTGAAAGATGGAAACTCTGTTGATCAGATCCCTCTTTCTCATTTTATCGGAAAAGCACAAGTAATAGAGGTAAAAAGCCCGGAGATTACCGGTGCGATTATAGAGAAGGAATTAAAAGACGGAATAGAAAGGGTTCTGTTTAAAACTAAAAATTCGGAACTTTATAAATCAAAAGACTTTTCCAGAAGCTATACACATCTCACAGAAGATGGGGCTGTCTTCTTGGTAAAAGCGGGAATAAAGCTTGTGGGTATAGACTATGTATCCATAGAGAAATTTGGCACCCCTGACTTTAAGGTGCACAAGATACTGTTTGAAGCAAACATATGCGTGCTTGAGGGAATAGATCTGTTGAGTGTAAATCCGGGTGTTTATACCTTGGTGGCCTTACCACTTAAGTTCAAAGGGCTGGATGGATCCCCTGTAAGAGCAGTTTTGATTTCGGAAAGAGATCTCTTTTAATGTAATTTATCATTTCAACGCCTAAACTCAGCGGTGGGCAATATTGCCCGTCTGCTGGAGAAAATAGCCTGCCCTTGCCTCAAAAAGCTTCGATATGGACAACACAAGTTCTAACTTTCGCCGAACTCAGCTCTATTACACGCTCATTTCCCCTGCTTGTTAAACCCGAATGTCTAAACATTCCGCTGCAAGAAGTAAGTTTTGATAGACAAAGATAGAAATACAAAGTTTTTTAACCTGCCATTGGACTTAAATTCTTTGAGAGTTTCATAAAGTTCCTTTATTCCGGTGTATCAGATCTTTCCAAAATCAAAAGAGAGTCTTTTTGTGATTTGTCTACACTGTAACTTATGCCGGAGTGCCACATCAAAACGCTATTTTT
>CAYMUI010000039.1:0-18115 GCA_964393645.1 uncultured Desulfobacterales bacterium
GATCCCAGTATACTGATTTGTATCCTAAGAATAAAATAGTACTAAAACAGCTCGAACAAACACAAAAACTTTTAAAAGAAGAAGTAAAAAGAGATTTGGAAGGAAGGTATGTAGATCTGGCGGCTTTAGAAGCTCGGGTAAATGCGTTGAAGAAAGTATTAGATGCTTATTCAAGTATTTTAAAAGAGCAGGTGGAATTTTCTAAATATTATACAAGATATAAAGTGTTGGAAGATGGATATAAAAACATTTTAAAAGAGATTCAAAAGGCAAGGATGTTGGAAGCACTCGATCCCAAAAAAGTTGCAGATATAATCATAATTGATAAGGCTAAAGTGCCTGTCTCTCCAGTAAGCCCAAAGGTCTTTTTGAACACTCTTATAGGGACAGTAATAGGACTGTTGCTCGGGCTTGGTTTTGCGTTTATTGCGGATTACTTAGATCATACACTAAAATCTCCAGAAGACATTGAAAGACATCTTGATATTTATGTTTTAGGTACTATCCCCCGTATGGATGTATAATGAAAGGTTCTAAAACTACACTGAGATCAGTTCTTCCTGAAATTACCCTTTTTTCTGTGAGCCTTTATTTGTCCAAGTTGCTTCAGTCCATAAGAGGGATCATTATTCCCAAACTTTTAGGCCCTATCCAATACGGTATTTATAATGGGCTTATGATAATACCTGACTACTTAGTGCATTTTCATTTTGGAACCATAAGTGCTCTTAAACGAGAGGTGGCTTTTGCACATGGAAGAAAGGATCTATCTTTGGCAAACAGGATAGAAAATATGGTCTTTATTCAATATATAGGACTGATTTTTATCTTTGTTTTTTTGATTTTTATTAGTTCTTTCTTTTTAGAAACACGCTATCCTAAATTAATAATAAATGGGCTCAGGATTTTATGCCCTCTGATATTGATTCAATGTATAGTAGATGTATATCTTGAAGAGACATTAAAGGCGGAAAACAGATTTGAGATTGTCTCAAAAGCAGAGATATTTAGATCTGTATCAGGTTTTATTATAGTGATAGGTATGGTGATTTTGTGGAAACTGTATGGTTTGCTTTTAGGACTGACTTTGGCTTTGATGTTAAAAGGTTTTTATATGTTAATAAATTGGAGGCATCGTTTTGAATGGTGCTGGGACAAAGATGAGCTTATTAGATTGACAAAAATTGGCTTTCCAATTGTTTTGGGTTTGATTCTTATGACCTCCTTTGAAAGTGTGGACAGAATTATGGTGATAAAATTTCTGAGTACCAAACAGCTTGGATACTATGCGCTTGCTCTTACTATAATGAAATTTTTGCTGATATTTCAGGCAGGAGTCTATCGAGTTTTAGAACCAAAGATATACAAGTTTTATGCTAAAGTGAATGAAGTAAAAAAGATGAAAGATGCTGTATGGCAACCTCTTTGTATTATGGTAAATGTCTATCCATTGATTATGGGTTTGGTTTTTATCTCGGTGCCTTATTTTATACATTACCTTTTTCCAAAGTATGTTCAAACTGTTTCGTGTGCTCAAGTGATGATCCTGGGCTCTTTTTTTTTCTTTTGGATGAAGGCACATATTCCTTTATTATCGCCATAAACAGGCAACCTTTGATTGTAAAGGCTACTATATTCGGAATCCTGTTGAACATAGTTTTTAATTATTGGTTTATAAAGGCAGGATGGCAGATATTAGGTGTTGCTCTTGGTACAATGCTTTCCAGAACAGCTGTCGGTTTTGTATATTTATTTTTTGCAGTTAATAAATTTTTCCCATCATTAAAAGAAAAATTTCTCAGATCACTCGAGCTGGTTCTTCCTTTTTTGCTTATTGGAGGGGGATTAATATTTTTGGAATATCTTTTTCCAGCCCACGGGGCATTAACTGATGAGTATGTTTTTGTCATTTTAAAGCTATTGTTTTTATTTTGTTTTTCTGTTTTCTTTTTATTAAGGTCAAAAAGTATAATAAAAAAGATAGATTTTGGATTCATAAAAGGTGGTTAATTATACATTAACTGACAAGATAGATCAGGAACTTGAAAAAAAATGGGATAGCTTCGTCAGTTCCCAAAAAAGCGGCAGTATTTCTCAACTCCTATTTTGGAGAAAGCTGCATAATCCTAAGACAAACTTTTGGTTATATTTTTGGGGAGAAAAAAGTGGAGCACTTAAAATAGTCGCACTTATTCGCGGAAGAAAGCTGCCTGTATTCGGTTTTGATTTTATCATAGAAAGAGGCCCGGTGTGTGATGATCCAGAAATTCTGATTGAAGGTGTAGGCGTGCTTCTTTCTCTTTTAAAAAAGAAAGCTCCTATAAGACTTAGGTTAAACCCCTATTTTATGGAACCTGTGTCTGATAAGATAGAAAAAGAGCTTCAAAAACTACATTTTGTTCCATTTCAAAGGATTTATGATCAGTATTATAGAACTATCATAGTTGATCTATCTCAAGATGAATCCGAACTTTTAAAAAATATGAGAAGAGATACTCGTTCCAGGATAAAACAAGCCCAAAAAAGAGGTGTAAATGTCAGAATTGGTAACTCTGAAAACGACCTTAAGCTTTTTTATAAACTGTTTTCCGAAATGGCGCAGGAAAAAAAGATGAGTATTCCCCCGCACACTTTTTTTAAGATACTGTGGGAGGATGCTCTTAAAGATCAAAAATATGGCGCTCTTTTTCTTTCTTATCTGAAAGATACTTTGCTTTCTTCTATTATCATTACTTTGGAAGGAAGAAAAGCCGTATATTCTTGGGGGGCATCCAGCAGGCAGACAGGTTTAAAGGTATCTAAAAATCATTTGGTTTTATGGGAAGCAATGCTGTGGGCAAAAGAAAGAGGATACGAATTTTTTGATATGGGAGGTATAGGAGGGGAAGAAGGCAAAGAGGTTGGATTAGCAGGTGTGGATGCCTTTAAGCAAGGGTTTGGTGGTAGTGTGGTCAGATTGGTAAGAATACACAAGTATCCATACAGAAAAGTTATAGATAGTCTGTTAACTTTTCTTTTTCCAAGGAAGTGATATGGACAGATATGTATTAATAGCTTTGGCTTCTTTGGTAGGTGTTATATTTCTGATTCTTTTTGCGTTAGTTGGAGATATTATATTTGGTGCATTGGCATGGTTTTATACCGCAATTTTTATTCCCAAGTATGTTTTTATTGTATCTATCCCTGGTGCTCCTGATATTTATATAGAAAGATTGGTTTTTGTTCTCCTGCTCCCGGTAGTGCTTTATCTGCTTGCAACAGGCAAAGAAAGAACTTTACCTAACACAAAACTTGAATTCTGGATGATAGTTCAGCTTTCACTTCTTATAATATCCATGTTTAGAACCGGTTTTCTTGCTACTCCAGGCGGAGGTTTTCAGCCATTTCATGTCTTTTTAACCGGATTTTTTGTTCCTTTTTGTTTTTACTATTTTGGTAAGACATTTATAAATACAGAAGAAAGACTGAGAATATTCTTGTGGGGATGTTTTCCCTTGTTTGCATACCTTGTTTTTACTGCGTATATGGAGCACTTTAAAATAAATAGTCTAATTTTTCCAAAATTTATTACTAACCCTTTCTTAGGAATCCACTATGGAAGAGCAAGAGGCCCTTTTCTTGTTGCTCCTGTTAATGGTTGGATGATGGGTTCTTTATTTTTTGCTACACTTCTTCTTCGTACAGAAACTCGCTCCCTGTTGGGAAAGATGTTGATATATCCTGTTCTATTTGCAACTCCGGTAGCTATATTTTTCACCTATACCAGAGCAGTTTGGCTTTCTTTTCTGGTAGCTCCTCTGTTTGTTTCTGTATATTCTAAAAGGCTTCTTTTTCCTAAAAGATTCCTTTTTTTGCCGTTAGTTTTTCTAATAGTTTTGGTTTGGGCAAATTGGCAGAACATAAAAAGTAAAGAGCGTGCTAAAGGTGGTGTTATGCAAGTGGAAGAAGTAGAAGTGAGGTTTCGTCTCTTTAAAGTGAGCACTCTTATGATAAAAGACAAACCACTTTTTGGGGTAGGTTTTGCCAGATTTATGGAAGCACTTCCCAGATATGCTCCAGAAGTTCATCCTGCAGGAAAAGAAGCTATGGCGTCCCAACACAACATCTTTCTTGCCATGCTTACAGAGGTGGGTATTCTTGGAACACTTCCCTTTTTGATGATACTTTACTACTTACTCAAATATAGTGTGCTTGCATACAGATTCTTAGGAGAAGAAGGGCTCATAAGTAGAGAGCTGATAGCCTGTTTCTGGGGAATTATGCTTGTTTACATAATCAATGCTTTGTTTATTCAGACGCAGTACTATATTGCTCCAAATTCCTATGTGTTTCTCTGGGCAGGTATTGTGACAGGAGTATATCAAAGGATAACTTATCCAGAAGCTGTTTTTAATGAAGTTTACTCTTATGCGTAATAAGATAGCGCGAAATCTTATCTGGGAGATCTCTTTTTTTTCTGGGATCCTGTTTTTTCTGAGCTTTTTAAAAAAAACAAAGGCAAAAGGAATTATCTTTTGTTATCACAACCTAAGTATAGAAAGTCAATCTGATGATGTTTATTTAGTTCACCTTAATTTTTCTATATTTCAAAAACAAATATTTCTTTTAAGAAAGTATTTTTATTTTACAAAGTTAAGCCATTTTTTTTCTGAAATACATGAGCTTAAAAGACCTTTAGCTGTTATTACATTTGACGACGGTTATAAAGGTGTGCTGGAGTTTGGTTTTCCTTTTTTAAAAAAACTTAACATACCAGCTACGGTGTTTATATGCACCGACCCGACACTTAGGGGAGTTGCCTATCCTTGGGATCTGTTGAGAAGGTGGGCTGCCTTAAAAAAGGGGGTAAAAAAAGAATTTATATATAAGCTGAATAGCTTGCTACTCAGTATTCCAGGTGATAAAAGATGGAAGATTTATAAAGAGATGTTTAAAGAAAAGCTGCCCGAAGTAATGCAAGAGCTAAGACCTCTTTATATGTCAGTTTCTGATATAAAGTGCTTGCTTTCTGAAGGCTGGGAAGTGGGTGCTCACACTGTTTCTCATCCTTATCTTACTGAAATAGCTGATGAGCAGAAAAAGGCAGAAATAGCCAAATGCAAACAGGAATTAGAAGACCTTTTAGGTATAGAAATCCCGTATTTTGCTTATCCTGCTGGCAGATATGATCAGATCACTAAAAAGATGGTTCAGGACTCAGGCTACAAACTTGCATTTAGTCTTGATAATAAGGTTATTTTTACAGGCGATACAGACATGTTTTGTGTCTCAAGGGTTGGATGTGGAAACATAAAAACTAAAGGTGAACTGTATGCAAAAGCAACAGGAATTCATCCATATTGGTATAGAAAAACATGATCACGATAGCTCAGATAACTGACACATTAAGTATAGGAGGTGCTGAAAAGTGGTTATGTACCCTCTGTGTAAAGACAGATCCTTACAAGTTTATCCATAAAGTGCTTGCAACAAAACAGGGAGGCCCGTTGGAAGAATATCTAAAGAAAAACGGCATTTACTATAAAGTCCTTTTTCAGCCTAGGAGATCTATTATTCTTTTTCCTTTGTTCATTTATGATGTGATCAAGACTTTTTTTGGAGTGTACAGGTTTTTAAAGAAGTGTATGCCCGATATAATACATTGCCATCTTTTAAATAGCGGTTATTTTGGAATAATATGCGGATTTTTACTGCACATTCCGGTCATATATACTATTCACAGCAGCAATGTCCTTTTATTACCTGTAGAAGAAAAGAGGAGATTTAGAGATTTTTTAAGAAAAAAGAGCACCTTTTTTTTACTAAACAGAGTAGATGCATTAGTAGCAGTGTCTGAAGCTATAAAACAGGAAGTGAGCAGACTTTTTCCAGCTTTACGTCCTTCAGTAAAGGTAATCCCAAATGGTATTGATACAGGTGCGTATAAGTGTGCAAAAAAGGGTAAGCTTAGGAAAGAATTAAACCTCGATCCAGACTGCATTTTGCTTACTAATGTGGGGAACCTAATACCTGTAAAAAATCAAATCATGCTTTTAAAGGTTATTTCAAGCTTAAGGCTTCAATATTCTAACTTTAAAGTATTAATAGTTGGGGAAGGCCCTTTGAGAGAAAGTCTTTTGCACATGGCAGAAACATTACAGATTAAAGAATATGTATTTTTTCTTGGCCGTAGGGATGACATACCAGAAATTCTCTCTGATACAGATATATTTGTGAGCACTTCTAAGTGGGAGGGATTGCCTCTTTCCATATTAGAGGCAATGGCTGCTGAAAAGCCTATAGTAGCCACTAATGTGCCCGGAATAAAAGAAGTATTGGAAGAAGGGGCAGGAATTTTGGTAGACTTAGACGACGTAAATGGATTTAAAGAAGCTATACTTGAACTAATAAAAAATCCCGAAAAAAGAAAAAGACTCGCTTTATTAGCCAAAAAAGTAGTTGATAAAAAGTATTCTTTGAAAGAGTCCATAAGAAAATGGGAGGCATTATACATAGAGTTGAGCAGGGAAAAGTCTTAACCCCTTATAAACTTATGTTTGTGCTCACTTCTCTTGACATCGGAGGTGCTGAAAGACAGCTCGTTCTTCTATTAAAACACCTTCCAAGAGCTCTTTTTAAACCGGTTTTGGTTTGTTTAAAAGAGCCAGGGCCTTTGTCTGCAAAGGTGAAAGAGATGGGAATCCCGATATACAGCAGGTTTCTTGCTAACAAATATGACATAAGAGTTCTGCCCAGGCTGGTTGCTCTCATGAAGAGGGAACTTCCTCACATCGTATGGACTCGCAGCATAGGTGATAAGATGTTTTGGGGGCGTTTAGCAGCAAAGATGTCCGGTGTCCCTTTGATCATATCTTCTATCCACTATATGGAAAGTCTGGAAACAAAAAAAAAGATCATAGGTTTTTTTAACAAGATTCTCACTCCCATCACTGACCTGTTTATTGCTGTTTCTTACAATCAAAAGGAATACTTGACAAAAGTGGAAAAGTTACCTTCCCATAAGATTGAGGTGATCTATAATGGAATAGACTTGCAAGAATTTAAACCTAACAGGTCACCTGGTCAGGTAAAAAAGGAAATAAATATTCCGCTCAATTCTACAGTAATTGGTCAGGTGGGAAGACTTAGACCAGAAAAAGGGCACAGGGTGTTTTTGCATGCAGCAAAAAAGGTATGTGAAAACAAAAAAAATGTTATATTTATTCTGATAGGTGATGGGCCTGAGAGAGACTCACTGATGAAATTAAGTTCAGAGCTTGGATTAAATAACAAAGTTTTATTTCTTGGCAGCAGAACCGATGTGCCAGATTTGGTAAACGCAATGGATATATGTACGCTGAGCTCTTATATGGAGACATTTCCCAATGCTTTGTTAGAATATATGAGTTTAAAAAAACCTGTTGTAGCTCCAAAGGTAGGAGGTATCCCTGAAATTATCACTGATGGAAGAGAAGGCTTTTTATTTAAAGTTGGCGACCCAACGGATATGGCATCTAAGCTTTTGGCTCTCATATCAGATAAGGAAAAAAGGCTAAGGATGGGAGAAGCTGGTTTTTTTAAGGTAAGCAGCACTTTTTCAATAAAGACGAGTGTTGATAAGATTATCAAAACCTTAGATCTATTATTACAAAGAAAAGCGGTCAAATAGTGCAAGAGCAAGACAGAAGATCCGTATTAATGCTGGGTGCCCATCCCTTTAGAGTTAAAGGAGGGGTTTCTGCATGTGCGAGAAACATTCTTTGTTCAGACCTGACCAAGTACTATAACATAGTTTACATTCCTACCATGGTAGATGGTTCTTGGATACTTAAAGTAATCATAGGCATAAAAGCTATTTTTCGATTCTTAAAATACATATCAAGCTATCATATCTTAATAGTTCATGTGCACGGTTCAAAAGGGGTGAGTCTGTACAGAAAGGCCATATTCGTTTTACTTGCAAAGTGGTTTAAGAAGAAACTTGTATTTCATTGTCACAGCGGGAAGTTTGACCGTTTTTACGAGCAAGGACCTGATATTCAAAAGTTTTTGATAAAAAAGGTCATAACTTCTTCTGATTGTGTAATAGCTCTTACAGAAAGATGGGCTTCTTTTTTTGAAAAATTCCTTTCCAAAGAAAAAATAAAAGTTTTGCCTAATTCAGTTCATGCAGCCATCTATGATCGTTATAGAAGACAAGTAAAAAAGTCAAAAAGACCTACTATTATATTTGCAGGAATATTTTCTGAAAATAAAGGTATTTATGATCTACTTTCAGTAATGCTTGGATTAAAGGAAAAAGTTCCTGAGATTAGACTTCTTCTGGCAGGAGACAAAAACATAGACAAAATAAAAAGATTTATTAAAACAAATTCGCTGGAGCAGAATGTTGAAATTGTAGGCTGGGTTAGTCCAAACAAGCTCATTTCTCTTTATTGTGAATCTCATATATTTGTGCTTCCATCTTATTATGAAGGTTTACCCATGGTGCTTATAGAGGCAATGGCTTGCGGACTTCCCGTAGTTAGTACCAAGGTTGGAGGAATTCCGGAAATAATAGAAGAAGGAGTAAACGGTTTCCTTGTTACGCCAGGAGACAGAAAGGCATTATTTGAAAAGCTTCTCATTTTGTCTAAGGATTTGAAACTGTGTCTAAGAATGGGAGAAAATAATGCATCTAAGATTAAAAAGGAATATGACATATCAATATATTCACAGAAACTAAAACAAATTTATGACAATTTAATTAAGAGAGAGTAATTATGGAAATAGTTTGCCCAAACAATTTTAAAGAAATAGAGACAGTTAAAGAAAGATGGGACGAGATTCTTGATAAATTAACATCAGATTCTCCTTTTTCTACTTATGAATGGCTTTCAACATGGTGGAGGCATTTTGGTAAAAAGAAGCGTTTGTTATGCCTTCTGTTCCAAAAAAAAGGCGAATTAATAGGCATTGCTCCCCTTTTTTCAAAGTTAGAAATCACAAAAGGATGTCCTGTGAGAACCATTTACTTTTTGGGTTCTCCTGTTTCAGACAGAGCCGACTTTATATTGGGAAAAGATGGGGCTGAAGTTTTAAAGAGATTCTTTCAGTTCTTACAAGAGGAATATAGGAAGTGGGATATGATGGTCTTGGAACAGCTTCCAGAAGATTCTGTTTCTGTGGGGATGTTAAGATATTTTTCTAAAAAATCAGGTTTATACTTTGAATCTTTTGAACAGACAAAGTGCCCGTACATTCCTCTTACAAAAGAGCTTTCTCAACAGATGGAAAGACGTGGAAAACAAGCTGTAAAAGATGTTAGAAGAAAATATAGAAGACTCCAAGATGTGGGAAAAGTGGGATTTTCTCGGTCTATTGTGCACAAAGATATAAACGAAGTCATAAAGATAGCCCGTGAAGTAGATTTAAAAAGTCATAAATATCCTGACAAGACACTGTTTACAAATCCGCAAATGAGTTCTTTTTTAAAAGAGGTGGCCCAAGTATTTTCAGAAAAAAAGTGGTTTGATTTCTCTGTCCTTTCCTTAAATGACATCCCAATAGCTTATGAGATAGGATTTAGATATAAAAATAAATTGTTTTCCTATACAGCTTCGTATGATGAACGGTACGCAAGATTTTCACCTGGTATTGGGCTTATGTATAGAGTTATCCAGGATTCCATTGACTTGGGTTTGAAAGAGTATGATCTTCTTAGAGGGGATCAGCCTTACAAGTGGAGATGGGCAAAGGCTTTTAGAAGGCATCTAAAAATAATCGTTATTAACAATACTTATTATGGAAGGTTTTTGTATCACCTAAGGTCTCATATATGGCCAAAGCTAAGAACAGTTAAAGAGAAGATTTTAAAAACTCAAGGAAGTGAGGAATCATGAGCCACATCAGTATATTAGAAGGTAAAAAGGTTTTATTTATTGTAGAAAATTTACCTGTTCCTTTTGATACACGACCATGGTTAGAAGCGCAAACACTAAAAGAAGTGGGTATGGAGGTATCTGTAATCTGTCCGAGGGGTAAGGGTCATGATGAAGAGCCCTACGAAGTGATCAATGGGATCCACATCTATCGCCATCCTTTTCCTATAGAGGCAAGTAAGCCAGTAGAATACTTTTTAGAATATGGAATTTCTCTTTTTTGGGAATTTTTTTATAGTCTCAATATCTTTAAAAAGTTTAAATTCGATGTTATACATGTGGCAAATCCTCCTGATCTGCTGTGTCTTATAGCACTTCCCTATAAACTGGTTGGTGTAAAATTTGTCTATGACCAGCACGATATCTGTCCCGAAGTATTTGAAGCGAAATTTGGAAAGAGAGGTTTGTTTTATAAAATATTGCTTTTTTGGGAAAAATTAAGTTATAAACTTGCAGACTTGGTTATAGCCACTAACAATTCTTATAAAGAAATAGCCATCCAAAGAGGGGGAGTAAATCCAGAGAAAGTGTTTGTTGTAAGAACAGGTCCTGATTTAAAAAGGATTCCAGAGCACATAAAAAAAGATGACTCTTTGAAAAAAGGCAAAAGGTATATGGTAGGGTATGTGGGGGTAATAGAAAAACAAGAGGGTCTTGATTACTTAGTAAAGGTGGTAAAAGAGATTGTGCAGAACTTTGGTAGAAAGGACATTCTTTTTATGATTGTAGGTGGAGGGACTCAACTTCCATATATAAAAGAGCTGGTGAAAAAAGAAGGGCTGGAGGAATATTTTCATTTTACTGGAAGAGTGCCAGATGAAGTATTATTTCACTGTTTAGGGAATTGTGATGTATGTGTAAACCCAGATCTTTATAACGAGGCTTCTAACAAATCTACTATGAGAAAAATAATGGAATATATGGCGCTTGGAAAACCAATTGTTCAGACAGATGTCATAGAAGGCCGTTTTACAGCTCAAGAAGCATCCCTTTATGCTAAGCCAAATGACGCCCGAGATTTTGCACAAAAGATCCTCTATCTTTTAGATCATCCAGAAGAAGCAAAAAGAAGAGGATTATTTGGGAAAAAAAGAGTGCATGAGTTTTTACACTGGGGAATTCAAAAGAGATATCTGATCGAAGCATATAAAAGTCTTTTTTTGAGGTCATGATAACTGCCTGGCATATAAACAGACTAAAGGCAATGCCTTTGTCTGAGGTAGTGTTGAGACTTTACAGAAAAATAAGAGCTAAAGTATGGTTCTTTGCTCTTCCACACATAAAAACTTTTGAGAAGCTTTTTTCTTTAGAGCTAAAAGAAAAAGATTGGCTTTTTAATCTAAAAGAAACTTTTCCCGTAAGCCTTAGTAAAGATACCGAAAAGTTGTATAAAAAAGATTTTTCTGTGGCCCAGTGCTTAAAGGCTGCTGATCAGGTGCTTGAAGGAAAAATCCCTGTCTTTGGGTTTACTTATGATACAGAAGGTGGCCTTCCTGACTGGCATAAAGACCCTCTTTCTGTGGTTAGTTGGCCTAAGGTTTTTTTTGATAAATTAAATCATAATGATCTTAGGTATGGCAGGCTGTTAAATGTTTGGGAGTTAAATAGACATTTATATCTGTACGACTTGGGAAAGGCGTTTTTTTTAACAGAAGACAGAAGATATGCAGACTGTATTGTAAGACATATAAGTGATTGGATAGAACATAATCCAGTAGGTATAGGGATTAACTGGTACAGTTCCATGGAGATGGCAATAAGAAGTATAAGTTGGTTGTGGGCTCTTTTTTTTATTGTAAGTAAGGTTGAATCAAGTTCAGAGCTGATCGAACTTATACCAGAATCGATTCAGCAGAGGATATTGAGATCTATTTTTTGGCAGGCCTATTTTATCGAAAAAAACCTTTCCAAGTATTCTTTTGCAAATAATCATTTGATCGGAGAAGCTGTTGGCCTGTTTTTTGTGGGTTCTGTACTACCTTTTTTGCCAAGATCAGATACTTGGAAAAAAAAGGGTTGGCGTATACTGTGCGATGAAATACCAAAGCAGATATTTCCTGATGGAGTTCCAAAAGAGCAAAGCAATGCCTATCTTTTTTTTGTATTCGATCTGTGTACTATAGCGATTTTATTGGCCAAAAAACGATTTTTAGATATTCCTGAAACTTTTTTAAAAAGGCTTGAAAATGCGTGTGAATACATAATGTATCAAATAGATCACAAAGGAAATGTGCCAAATATAGGAGATTCTTCTGATGCCTGCGTTTTAAAACTTCACAGCGGAAGATTTAATCCATATTGCTCTATGCTCAACACTGGTGCTATCTTTTTTAAAAGATCGGATTTTAAATACTGGGCAGGAGAAATAGATGAAAGAAATTTTTGGCTCTTTTCTGAAGAAGGATTAAAATTGTATAAAGCTCTTCCTTCTGAACCCGGAGTTCTCAGTTCTAAACTTTTTCAACATGGTGGTCAGATAATACTCAGACACAGATATGCTCCTAAGGAAGAAGCAATAATGTGGATAGATGGGGGACCTTTTGGTTATCTTTATATATGTGCACATGCTCATGCAGATGCTCTTTCTTTTACTTTAAATGTATCAAATAATCCTATATTAATAGATCCAGGCACTTATCTTTATCATGATGGTGGCAAGTGGAGAGATTATTTTAGAAGCACAAGAGCTCACAATACGATTGAAGTAGATGGTAAAGACCAGGCAGATTCAGGGGGACCTTTTTTGTGGTTAACACGAGCTGACTCATTTATAAAAAAATTTGACTCTGATCCTGAAAAGGATGTGCTTGAAATAGAACATAATGGTTATAAAAGGCTAAAAGACCCCGTGGTTCATAGGCGTTATTTTGTTTTTAATAAGAGAAGACTTTGGTGGATGATAAAGGACGAGATTATTTGTAAGGGAAAACATCAGATAATACAGGCATTTCATTTTCATCCAAAGTGTGTGGTAAAAAGGATTGATGAACACATGTTTCAGATAGAAATCCAGAATGTAAGGCTATTTGTAAAATTAGACCCAAAGCTTTCCTGCTCTTTATACAGAGGAGAAATTGAGCCCATATTTGGATGGTATTCAGATAAATTTGGAGAAAAAGAACCCTGTTTTACCTTGGTAGGGAGATGGGTTATTCCCGGCTCTCAAAGATTCAGCACATATATATGGAAAGATCAGCAATATGGATAATTAACTCTGGTGAGAGGTATCATTATACTTTCTCTGCCCGTGTGGTCTTTGGGATTTCTTTGTATGCAAGTTAGCTCTTTTTTACCAACATATATGGAAGCTTTTGAAGAATCAGGAACATAAAAGGTTATTCCTTGCAGATCTTCAGCAGTTGGAAATTGTGTTCCCAAAACAGGGTCTTTTATTTTATGAATGAATATATTTGTATGTCCGTTTGGTAATATTTCATAACTCCAATCCATATAACGAAGAAGTCTGCAGTAGTTTAGAAGTTTATAAGTAGTGGTTACATAGATTTTTCCTTCACGGTATTTTTTTGAAAGATTTCTTAATGACCTTATTGCTGAGCTGGGCATATTTAATTTCCCATTTTCTCTCACAAATCCCAAATGCATGTATAAAATACTGCAGCCTTCTATCCTTATAAGTTCTTCCAGTACCTTATCTCTTATCATATAGCCTAATTTGTGTACATCTGGAAAAGGTCTGTGCCAGTGATTATTAAGACGATTAAATTCAAAGATAAGATTTCCATCTCTCAGAAGTGTAACATTTAAGAGTTTGTTGCCTCTGTGTATTAAGAATGGTTTTACTCCCAAGTATCCTAAAACTATTTTGATGATCTCTTTTAGCACTGTTATACAGGTGGGTATTAGGTGCTCTTTATCTAACATGTTTATAAAAGATTTTACCTTTAAAGGAGTTTCTTGTCCCACTATTCCTGTGGAACGCCCCATCCAAGCAAACCTGATTCCATATTTCAGTGTAAGGTCTGCATGATAAACAGGAGAGCTCTTTATATCTCCTTTTCCTTTTGAATTAAAGCGTCCCAGATTGTTAGGGACTATAGAGTGATCGATCCAGACTTTTACCTTGCAGTTGTCTTTTTCCAGTTCTTCCAGAATGCTTATTACTTGTTTTCTATGCACAGTTCTTTCCCCATATGAATGAATAGAGTCTATAATACCTGCTTTTACAAAGTCTTTTATTACTTCTCTGTCCTTTTCCCTGCCAGAAAAATAGGAGAAATAATTTTTTATTCTATTTGGAATAAAAGAGTCCCCGATTTCGAGATCAAGTCCTTCTCCTAAAGGAGTACTCTTAGTAGTATTTAAAAACTCATGCAGAAGGATAAACTCATCTGCTGTGGTAATTTCGTCAATATCATTACATATGGTAAATCCTGCACGAAACGGATACGGAAATTTTCTTAAACCGGGAATTTGCATTTATCTTACCAAGGCAGTTTTTTAAAACAACTTGCTTGAGCCATGCACTAAATTCGGGTATGTTTTTACTATGAAATTTACTCCCAGAATAAGACGGTATGAACCTTTTCACTGGGGAGAATTTATACCATTTCTTCCTCAGAAACAACCAGATTTTTTAAAAGAGGTATTCTGGTTTGCTTATTCGAGGCAGGCACTGAAATATGGATTAGATATTCTCGGGATACCAAAAAAGAGCAAAATATTGGTGCCAGATTATATTTGTAATACTGTTGAGCCGGGTATCGTTGCAGCCGGGATGGAAATCACATATTACAACATTACGGAGAATCTTACCCCGGATTTTGAAGATGCCCAAAAAAAGATAGATAAATACACGAAGGCTTTTCTTGCAGTAAATTACTGGGGGCTTCCTGCTCCATTTAAAGAAATAAGGGAATTTTGCAAAGAGAATAGACTCTATTTTATAGAAGACAATGCACAAGGTCTTATAAACAGAGAAGATTCAATCCCGCTTGGTAGATTTGGGGATATTTCAATAACAAGTGTTTACAAGTGGATTCCTATTATGCACGGTGCTGTTCTTTATGTGGCTGAACCTTTTAGAAAAAAGGCCAAATTCCCGAATTATGAAAGATTTCCAGTAAAAAAAAGCCTGTTTAAATATATTTTTTACTATGTTTATAAGTACCTGTTCAATCTTGAATCTCCAGAGGAGTTAAAATGGGAAAATGTTGATTGCCCGTGCCCAGATCCTTATATGCGGGTTCGTCTTAATCCTTATGTTCCAAAACTTGTAAGATTTATAAATTTTGATAAGTTAAAACAGAATAGAAATAGAAAATTTCGCTTTATTTTAAGATTTCTTAAAGAACAAGATATGATAAAAGGCAAAATCTTTCTAAATGAGCAAGAGCTTCGGGAAAATATACCGTTTCAGGTTCCGTTTTTGATCAAGGAAGACAGAGACAGAACCGAGATTTTGAGATTTTTAAACTCTAACGGAATAGAAGCTTTTTACTGGCCAAACTTACCAAAAACTGTTTATTCTAATCCCGATGCTTATCCTGTGGCGAATTATTTTATGAAAAACTTGCTCCATTTTCAGGTATAAGGAAGAAAAAAAATGGAAAAAATTCATGTACTTCATGAAAAAAAGATCAGAGCAATAGCTGAGCTTATAAAAGATAAATTTGGATTTTATTTTAAAGATATATTAATCATTGGATGTGGTTCTGGTTTAGAAGTAATTATATTCAGAGAGACTTTTAAATGTAAAACAGTGGGGATAGAAATAGACCATTCTGTGTTTGATCCTAAGTTTACATGTCTTGGAAGTCTTTTGGTTGCCGATGCTCAAGCCCTTCCTTTTAGCAATTATTCTTTTGACTTGGTGTTTTCTTTTCATGTATTGGAACACATTCCAGATTATAGAAAAGCATTGGCTGAAATGTATAGAGTCTTGCGAAATAATGGGGTTGCCTTTGTAGGTGTTCCTAATAAAAGTAGAATTTTGGGATACATAGGTAGTGAAAATGCCTCTTTAAAAGATAAGATATGCTGGAATCTGATAGATTGGAAGGCTCGGATCACGGGAAAGTTTAAAAATGAATGTGGAGCTCATGCCGGGTTCAGTGCAGAAGAAATAAAACGGCTTTTAAGTAAAGATTTCAAACATGTTATAGATACAAGTTTAGATTATTATCAGATTTTATATCCAAAGTATTCACGACTTTTATCAGGATTGAAAAAGACCGGATTGGCTAAGTACATATTTCCTGCTTTATTTTACGCCGGGATTAAATAATGTGCGGTATTGTAGGAATAGTATCTGAAAATGCGGTTCAAAAAAGAGACTGGCTTGTCAAAGCTCGTGATCTTATGTCTCACAGAGGCCCTGATGATAAGGGTGAATGGTGGTCTAATGATGGGTGTGTAGGTTTGGCTCATAGAAGGCTGTCTATTATAGATTTGTCACCATTGGGGCATCAGCCGATGTTAGACGAAAGGAAGGAGACATGTATCGTTTTTAACGGAGAAATATACAATTTTTTAGAGGTTAGAAAACTATTAGAAGCAAGAGGACATAAATTTGTATCAAGAACAGACACAGAGGTCATATTAAAAGCTTATAAAGAGTGGGACACCAACTGTTTGTCTTACCTAAACGGCATGTTTGCTTTTGCTATATACGATCAGAGAAAAAAAAGACTTTTTATGGCAAGAGATAGAGCAGGAGAAAAGCCTCTTTTTTACTCATTAAATAAAAAAGAGTTCAGGTTCTCTTCTGAACTTAAAGGGCTTATGGCAGATCCCTTTTTTCCAAAAAGGATAAATCCACAGGCTTTGGATTGTTATTTAGCATTCGGATATGTCCCATCTCAACTTTGCATATTAAAAGGAGTAAATAAACTTCCTCCTGCCCATGCCTTAACCTATGAAATCGAGACAAATAAACTAAGGATTTGGAGATATTGGTCTCTACCTAATTCTAAAGACTGGAACAAATATACTTCTCGAGACAGACTTGTGGAAGAGTTTGAATCCCTTTTAGAAGATTCTGTTAAACGCCAGATGATAGCAGATGTTCCCGTAGGTATATTGTTAAGTGGAGGGATTGACTCAAGTCTTGTTACCGCGATGGCAGCAAGAAACAGCACTAAAATAAAGACCTTTACGGTTCGTTTTCCTGGGTATGGCATGTACGATGAAAGTGCTCATGCGCGGCTTGTGGCCGATTACTTTGCTACAGAACATATAGAACTTGAAGCTTCTGAATTTTCGGCAGACCTTTTCTCTATTTTAGCTAAGCAATACGACGAGCCTCTCATGGATTCTTCTATGATTCCAACATACCTGGTATGCAAGCTCGTAAAAAAGTATTGTACAGTTGCCCTTGGAGGAGACGGGGGAGACGAACTTTTCGGAGGTTATAACCTTTATAGAAGAATTTTGAGATTCAAAGAAAAGACCAAGTACATTCCCAGAAGCTTTGGAAGGTTAGTTTCTTATCTGGCAGAGAAATTTATGCCACTGGGTATGAAAGGCAGATACTGGATTATGTGTTTAAGAGATGATCTAAATAATTCTGTTCCTATCGTATCACTTCACTTTGACAGCTCTTTTAGAAAAGCTCTTTTGCCTTTTTATGAATGTTCAGGAACAGCAGCAGAAAGAATAAAGGAAAGTTTTATACCCGGGTGTTCTGACCTGATAGAAAGACTTACAAGAATGGACTTTACTCTTTATCTTCCTGAAGATATACTTGTGAAGGTAGACAGAGCAAGTATGTTAAATTCCTTAGAAGTAAGGTCACCCATTTTGGATTATAGAATCATAGAATTCGCTTTCTCCAAGGTGCCTCATTTTTTAAAAACTACATTACGACAGCAAAAGATGATTCCAAAAACTTTGGCACGGAAAATACTACCACCAGAGTTTGATACAACAAGGAAACAAGGTTTTGCTGTGCCGCTGAATGAATGGTTAAGAAAAGGGGCGCTGCGTTTCTTTAAAGAAGTATTACTGGATCCAGATTGTATATTTGACTCTAAGTCAGTAAAAAAGTTATTAAAATGGCAGGATATGGGATTTAACAACGCTGAAAGGTTGTTTTGCCTGATTATGTTTGAACTTTGGCGAAGAGAGTATAAAGTTTCTGTATGAACAAGCTGTCAAAAAAACAGATTTGGGTTCTTTTGTTCCTTTTTTTCATAATAAGAATTGTGTGGTGTCTTATCTTTGGATGGAAAGAAATAGACCCTGGCAGTGATGGCCCT
>CAYMUI010000040.1:0-24384 GCA_964393645.1 uncultured Desulfobacterales bacterium
AGATGGTGATGCCTGGGGACAATGTCACCTTAGAGGTATCACTGATAACACCTGTGGCCTTAGAGGAGGGGTTGAGGTTTGCTATAAGAGAAGGTGGTAGAACAGTAGGTGCAGGTGTGATCAGTAAGATATTGGAATAAATTTGGGGTAAATGGATATATGTTGACCAATCAGAGAATAAGAATAAGATTAAAGGCTTACGATCACAGACTTGTAGATCAAGCAGCAAAAGAAATAGTAGATACAGCAAAAGAGACAGGAGCAAGGGTGGTTGGTCCTATACCACTGCCCACTGTAATAAACAAATATTGTGTTCTTAGATCACCTCATGTAAACAAAAAATCAAGAGAACAGTTTGAGATCAGAACACACAAGCGTTTATTAGATATACTGGAGCCAACTCATCAGACCATAGATGCTCTTATGAAATTAGATCTTCCTGCTGGTGTGGATGTAGAGATTAAGCTTTGATAAAGGAGGATTGAATCTTGCCATGGTAACCAAGCTGCTTGGGAAAAAACTGGGAATGACGAGATACTTCTTAGAAGACGGCAGAAGCATTCCTGTAACCGTATTAAAGGTGGGTCCATGTGTGGTTATTCAGAAAAAAACGGTCCAAAAAGAGGGATATAATGCTATTCAATTAGGTTTTGAGCCTAAAAAAGAAAGCAAAGTAAACAAGCCTTTAAGAGGACATTTTGCAAAGGCTGGTAAGGGTTGTTTTGCATTTTTAAGAGAAGTGAGAGTTGAAAATCCGGATGAGTTTGAATTAGGGCAAGAGATAAAAGCAGACATATTTAAACCAGGTGAACTGGTAAATGTGACGGGTAAAAGTAAAGGTAGAGGATTTGCTGGTGTTATGAAAAGATGGGGTTTTTCTGGGGGGCCACAAACTCATGGTTCTCGTTCTCACAGGATTCCTGGTTCAATCGGGATGTGTGCTACTCCTGGTAGAGTGTATAAAGGAAGAAAGATGCCCGGCAGAATGGGAAATCAAAGGGTGACTGTAAAGAATTTACAGGTGATAGATGTTAGACCAGAGATAGATGTGGTGGTTGTAAAAGGGGCAGTTCCAGGAAGTAGAAACAGTCTTATAGAAATATCTAAGACAAGCAGTTGAGGTAGAAAATGGGAATAAAACTGGATGTATACAACTTAAATAGAGAGAAGGTATCTGAGATAGAATTGGACGAAAATGTTTTTAATGTTCCTATAAAGAAACATCTGCTTCACTTCGTGGTAGTGGCACAATTAAGTGCTAAAAGAGCAGGAACTGCGTGTGCCAAAACAAGGGGTGAAGTGAGCTATTCTGGTAGAAAGCTGTGGAGACAGAAAGGTACAGGACGGGCAAGAGTGGGGGATGCGGGCTCTCCTACAAGAGTAGGTGGTGGTGTGGCTTTTCCTCCAAAACCAAGAGATTACACTAAGAAGGTGAACAAAAAGATAAAGAAAGCAGCTCTAAGGATGGCATTAACCGATAAACTTAAGAATAATGCATTGCTTGTAATAGATCATCTGGAGTTGCCGGAGATAAAAACAAAGAAGTTTGTAGAAATATTAAAAAGATTTGAACTGGACAACGGCAAAAAAACCATCTTTATTACTTCGGAAAAACATGAAAACTTAGAAAAGTCTTCTCGCAATGTGCCTAATGTGAAGGTCTTAAGATGGGAAGGCCTGAATGTATACGATTTGTTATTACATGACTTTGTTGTGTTGGAAGAGCCAGCAGTAAAAAATATACAGGAGGCATTGGCGTAGTGGATATATACGAGGTCATAAAAGGGCCACACATTACTGAAAAGGCTACTATTTTAAAGGAAAACTGCAGGCAGGTAGTATTTAAAGTGCATCCGAAAGCAACAAAGATAGATATAAAAAGAGCGGTAGAGACGATATTTAAGACAAAGGTACTTAAAGTAAGAACTATTAATGTAAAGGGCAAAAAGAAGAGATTTGGAAGAATTGTTGGCAAAAAACCTGATTGGAAAAAGGCCATAGTCACTATTGCTCCTGGAGAAGACATGGAAAAATTTAGCGGGGTTTAATTATGGGAATAAAGACATATAAACCTACATCGCCTGGTATAAGATTTATGACAACTTTGACTTTTGAGGAGATAACCAAAACAGAACCAGAAAAAAGCCTCCTCGTGCCTTTAAAGAAGACAGGTGCAAGAAACTTTATGGGAAGGATTACTGTCAGGCACAGAGGAGGAGGACACAAAAGACTTTATAGAATAATAGATTTCAAAAGAGATAAAGACGGGATTCCTGCAAAAGTAGCAGCTATTGAATATGATCCTAACAGAAGTGCCAATATTGCTTTATTGCATTATTTAGATGGAGAAAAGAGATATATTCTTGCACCGAATGGTTTAAAAGTTGGGGACATGGTTGTTTCTGGACCTGGGGTAGAAATAAGAGTAGGAAATGCTTTGCCTTTGAAGGATATTCCACTTGGCACTTATGTGCACAATGTTGAATTGAAGCCAGGTGCTGGAGGACAGTTGGTAAGAAGTGCGGGCACATATGCACAGGTTATGGCAAAGGAAGGAAGGTATGTTCATCTAAGGCTTCCTTCTGGTGAAGTAAGGATGGTATTTGAGGAATGCAAAGCTACAATAGGCCAAGTTGGAAATTTAGATCATGAAAATATATCTATTGGAAAAGCTGGCAGGAGTCGATGGCTGGGCAGAAGACCAAAAGTAAGAGGAGTAGCTATGAATCCTGTGGATCATCCTCATGGAGGTGGAGAAGGAAAGACTTCTGGAGGCCGTCATCCCGTAACACCTTGGGGTGTTCCGACAAAGGGTTATAAAACCAGAAGAAGCAAAAAACCAAGTGATAAGTTTATAATAAAAAGGCGGAAATAAGGGGGGAGATTTATGCCCAGGTCTTTAAAAAAGGGCCCGTTTGTGGACGAACATCTGTTAAAGAAAGTAAGAAAAGCCAAAGAGACTGGCAGCAAAAAGGTAATAAAAACGTGGTCCAGACGATCTACAATTATTCCAGAATTTGTAGGACTTACTTTTGCTGTTCATAACGGAAAAAAGTTTATCCCTGTATTTGTAACAGAAGACATGGTGGGTCATAAATTGGGAGAATTTGCTCCCACCAGAACTTTTTACGGACATGCTGGTGATAAAAAGTCCAAAGTAAAAAGTAGTAAAAAATAAAGGGAAAGAGATATGATAGCTAAAGCGCACGCAAGATATGTAAGAATATCTCCTCGCAAAATAAGGCTTGTTATGGATGCGGTAAGAGGCAAAAAGGTGGAGGAAGCATTGAACATACTTTCTTTTATGCCAAAGAAGGGGGCAGCTATACTTAAAAAGTTAATCGAATCAGCCGTAGCTAATGCTCAAGAAAATCAAAATTTAGATGTGGACCGGCTTAGGATTGCTCAAATATATGCCGATGAAGGTCCTATGCTAAAGAGGTGGAGACCAAGAGCTTTGGGTAGAGCCACTATGATAAGAAAGAGAACAAGTCATCTTACTGTTATATTAGAAGAAATAAAATAGACGGAGGTAAATATTGGGACAGAAGGTACATCCTATAGGTTTTAGACTCGGAATTTACAAAAATTGGGATTCCAGATGGTTTGCAAAAAGAGGTTATGGAGAACTTGTCTTAGAAGACTTTAGAATCAGAAGCTTTGTTAAAAAGAGGTTAATGCATGCTGGAATTTCTAAGATTGAGATAGAAAGAGCAGCAAACAAGATAAGAATAATAATTCATACCGCAAGACCTGGGATAGTGATTGGAAGAAGAGGAGCAGATATAGAAAGATTAAGAGCAGAGCTGGAAGGTTTTATAAAAAAGACCGTTTATATAGATATCCAAGAGGTAAAAAGACCGGAAATAGATGCTCAATTGGTGGCAGAGAATGTGGCCATGCAGTTAGTAAGGAGGGTTCCTTTCAGAAGAGCAATGAAAAAAGCGGTGAGTACAGCTTTAAGATTTGGAGCCTTAGGAATAAAGATAGCTTGCAGTGGCAGATTAGGTGGTGCAGAGATGGCGCGTAGGGAGTGGTATAGAGAAGGCAGACTTCCTTTAAATACTTTAAGAGCTGATATTGATTATGGTTTTGCCGAAGCTTTTACCACCTATGGTGTTATAGGTGTTAAAGTTATGATCTTTAAAGGTGAGTTACTGCCAGAAAAAAAAGAACAGAAAGGATAGCATAAGTCATGTTAGCTCCAAGAAAAGTAAAATACAGAAAACAGCAGAAAGGCAGAATGAAAGGAAAGGCATCTCGTGGAAATACCTTAGCGTTTGGTGATTTTGGGCTTCAGGCACTTGAGTGCTGTTGGCTTACAGCAAAACAGATAGAGGCAGGAAGAATAGCTATTACAAGACATATCAAAAGAGGCGGAAAGATATGGATCAGGGTTTTTCCAGATAAGCCAATAACAAGAAAGCCTGCTGAGACCAGAATGGGTAAAGGTAAGGGTTCAGTAGAAGGGTGGGTGGCTGTGGTAAAACCTGGCAAGATAATTTATGAAATCCACGGGGTTTCAAGAGAAGTAGCAGAAGAGGCATTGCGTTTGGCAAGTCACAAGCTTCCTATTGCTACAAGGTTTGTGATGAGGAGTCAGTAAAAGATGAAAGCGAGTGATTTGAGAAAACTAAGTGATGAAGAACTGAGAGAAAAAGAGAAGCAGTTAAGAAGAGAACTCTTTAACCTAAGATTTCAGAAAGAAAGCGGTCAATTGGGAGATACTTCTTTGATAAAAAAGACAAAAAAAGATTTGGCCAGAGTTTTAACCATACTGAGAGAAAGAGAGCTAAAGAAAGCCAAAGAAAAGAAGGATTAGCATTATGGGAGAAAGAGGAAACAAAAAAGTATTTATAGGCACTGTTGTTAGTGATAAAATGGATAAAACAGTAGTGGTCTTGGTTGAAAGGTTAACCCAGCACCCTATCTATAAGAAGTACATAAAAAAGAGAAAAAAGTTTATGGCTCATGATCCTAAGAATATGTGCAGGATTGGGGATAAAGTAAAGATAATAGAAAGCAGGCCGTTGAGCAGAAGAAAAAGGTGGCAAGTAATTGAGATATTGGAGAGGGGTAAGCTGTTATCACGGGGAGATGAAGAAGAGCAAATCATCCAAGAAAACGAACAGTAAGGTGAGGGAGTGGTTCGATGATTCAACAAGAAACCAGATTGAAAGTCGCGGATAATTCCGGAGCAAAAGAAATAAGCTGTATAAGAGTGCTTGGGGGAACAGGGAAGAAGTATGCTACTGTAGGAGATATAATTGTGGCTTCTGTAAAAGATGCTCTTCCGGATTCAAAAGTAAAGAAAGGAGATGTAGTAAGGGCCGTGGTTGTGAGGACGAAAAAAGAGGTAAGAAGACCGGATGGTTCTTATATCAAGTTTGATGAAAATTCGGCCGTTTTGATTACCCCTCAGGGGGATCCAATAGGGACGCGTATATTTGGCCCTGTAGCCAGGGAGCTTAGGCAGAAGAACTTCATGAAGATCGTATCTCTTGCTCCCGAAGTTCTTTAATAATAAAATTTTAAGGTACTGAGAGGAGTGATAAATTGGCAAAGCGTAAGTTTATTAAGCCTCCTAAGATAAAAAAAGATGATAAAGTGATGGTTATTGCAGGAAAAGACAAAGGCAAGATTGGTACAGTATTAAGTGTGGATAAGGAAAGACAGAGAGTGGTAGTTGAAAAGGTAAATATAGTAAAGAAACACCTGCGTCCGTCCGTAAACGCTCCTCAAGGAGGAATAATGGAAAAAGAGGCGCCTATTCATATCTCTAATGTTATGTTGATATGCAATAAATGTGCTCAACCCACAAGGGTGGGCAAAAAGATATTAGAGGATGGAAGAAAGGTAAGAGTCTGTAAGAAATGTAAAGAACCAATTGATGAATAAGGTGGGGGGAGATAACTTTGTCCAGGTTAAGAGAGAAGTACTATAATGAGGTTGTTCCGCTTTTAATGAAAGAGTTTAAGTACAAAAATAGAATGGCAGTTCCAAGGGTGGATTCTGTTGTGCTTAACATGGGATTAGGAGAGGCTATTCAAAATATCAAGATTATTGATTCGGCAGTAGAAGAGTTATCTCTTATTGCAGGACAGAGAGCAGTGGTTACAAGGGCAAAGCGCTCAATCGCAGCTTTTAAACTGCGCAAAGGAATGCCTATCGGATGTAAAGTGACGCTGAGGCGTAAAAGGATGTGGGATTTTTTGGACAAACTTTTTAATATAGCGTTACCAAGAGTTAAAGACTTTAGAGGTATTCCTGACAAGATATTTGACGGACACGGAAATTGTACCATAGGCATAAGAGAACATATAATATTTCCAGAAATTGATTACGATAAAATAGACAAAGTAAAAGGTATGAATATTACTATAAAGACTACTGCTAAAACAGATATTGAAGCGTTTCATTTACTTAAATACTTAGGTATGCCTTTTAGATCATAAGGAGGGATAACCTTGGCAAGAAAAGCTCTTATAGTTAAAGCTCAGAAGGAGCCAAAATTTAAGGTAAGAAAGTACAACAGATGCCCTATATGTGGTAGAGCCAGGGCATTTCTCAGAAAGTTTAATATGTGTCGCATCTGTTTCAGAAAGCTTGCGCTTGCGGGACAGATACCCGGTGTAAGAAAATCAAGCTGGTAATCTGGAGGTTCAAAAGCTATGACAATGACAGATCCTATAGCAGATATGCTAACAAGAATAAGAAATGCCCTAAAGGTTCAACATGAATATGTGGATATTCCAGGTTCTAAAATGAAGTTAAGAATTGCTGAGATTATGAAGTTAGAGGGATATATAAATAACTTCCAAGTGATATCTGAAGGACCGAAAAAGACCATCAGGATCTTTCTGAAGTATGATGAAAAAGGAAGACCTGTAATAGAAGGTTTAAAGAGAGTTAGTAAACCGGGCAGACGGGTTTATGCAGGATACAAAGAGATCCCAAAAGTGCTGAATGGATACGGAATAAACATCGTTTCTACTTCGAAAGGGATCATGACGGACAGGGAAGCAAGAAAAGCTCGGGTAGGTGGAGAGATAATTTGTTCAATATGGTAAAAAGGAGTTAGTTTATGTCGGGTGAATCCAGAATTGGAAGAAGACCGATTCCCATACCAAATGGCGTTCAGGTGAAATTGGACGGCAATCTTATTACTGTAAAAGGTCCAAAAGGAGAGTTAAAAAGAGAGATTCATCCAGATATTGGGGTTGAAATTCAAGATAATGTAATAAGGGTTTTTATAAAAAAACATACAAAAAAAAGCAAAGCATTGCATGGACTTTTCAACTCTTTAATATGGAACATGGTAAAGGGTGTGACAGAAGGCTTCAAAAAGGCGCTCGAGATTGTGGGTGTGGGTTACAGGGCAGAACTGAAAGGTAGAACCATTGTTTTGAATATAGGATATTCTAATCCTGTGGAATTTGAATTACCAAAAGGTATAGATGCTGAGGTAGAGAGAAGTAAAATCGTAGTAATGGGTATAGATAAAGAACTTGTTGGAGAGACAGCCGCAAGGATTCGGAGACTTAGACCGCCTGAGCCTTATAAAGGAAAAGGTATAAGATATGAGGGCGAGGTGATTATAAAGAAAGCCGGTAAAGGTGGAGGTGCTAAGTAAGTAATGGGAAGACTCAGCAAAAGAGAAGCAAGATTACGCAGAAAAAAAAGGATACGTAAGAAGATTCGCGGAACTCCCGAAAGACCGCGTCTGTGTGTGTACAGAAGTTTAAGGCACATTTATGCCCAGATAATTGATGATACTACAGGCAGAACTTTGGCTGCTGCGTCTACATTGTCAAAGGATATAGCACCGGTGGTGGGCAAAGATTCCGGGAACAAAAAAGGTGCAGCTATAGTTGGAGAGGCTATAGCAAGGATAGCTTTGAGTAAGGGTATAAAAAAGGTGGTCTTTGACAGAAATGGTTTTTTGTATCATGGTAGAGTTAAAGAATTGGCTGAAGCTGCAAGAAGAGCAGGGTTAGAATTTTGATAAGGAGAGATTATAATGGAGCAAGAACTCCAATTGATAGAAAAAGTGGTTCATGTAAAAAGAGTCGCCAAGGTAGTAAAAGGAGGGCGCAGATTTAGTTTTAGTGCCATAGTTGTGGTAGGAGATGGAAATGGGAGAGTAGGAATGGGCCTCGGTAAAGCAAAAGAGGTACCTGACGCGATAAGAAAAGGAATAGAAAAGGCAAAGAAGGACATGAAACCAATTGCTATTCAGAATGGCACTATCCCGTATGAAGTTATAGGAAAAGCAGGGGCAGGAATGGTATTACTTAAACCTGCATCTCCGGGAACTGGTATTATTGCTGGTGGAGCTGTTAGACCTGTACTTGAAGCAGCAGGAATACGCAACATACTCACAAAATGCATCGGATCAAATAATCCTCACAATGTTGTGAGAGCAACTTTAGCAGGACTTCGTTCGCTAAGAACCCCGGAAGAGATTGCGAGACGCAGAGGTAAAAAACTGGAAGAAATAAAGGGGTAAAAAGATGGGCACTGTTATTAAAGTTACGCTTGTAAAGAGTGGAATAGGGCAAAGCAAAAGAATAAAGGATACTTTAAGAGCTTTGGGTTTTAGAAAGCTTTATCAGACAATTAAAGTGAAAAATCATCCTTCTATATTAGGAATGCTTAAAAAGGTATCCCATTTAGTAAAGATCGAATTGGAACAGGAGTAAGATATGAAGTTACATGAACTTTCGCCGAAGCCGGGTTCTAAGAAAAACAGAAAAAGGGTCGGTAGAGGACCAGGCTCTGGACATGGAAAAACTTCATGCCGTGGACACAAGGGACAGAATGCTCGCTCTGGAGGAGGACCAGCAAGAGGTTTTGAAGGTGGGCAGATGCCTATACACAGGAGACTTCCAAAAAGAGGCTTTAAAAATGTGTTCAGGAAAGAATACGAAATCTTAAACATAAAAGATTTGAATGTATTTGAGCCAAATGAAGAGGTAGGAATAGAAAAATTGATAGAAAAAGGGCTTGTACACGGAAAGGCTGATGGCGTAAAGCTTTTAGGGGATGGTGAAATATCCTATCCTCTTTTTATAAAAGTACATAAGGCAAGCAAAACTGCAATTGAAAAGATTTCAGCCAGTGGTGGAAAAGTGGAGTTATTAGGATAAGATGACCGGATTTCAAAATATACCAAAAATTCCGGAACTAAGAAAAAGGATTCTGTTTACTTTTCTTATGCTTATTGTGTACAGAATAGGGTGCCACATACCCACGCCTGGGATAAATGGTGCTGCACTGGCCGCTTTTTTTTCACAAAAGCAGGGCACCATATTTGGCATGGTAGATATGTTCACAGGCGGTGCACTGCGCAGGATGTCTATAATGGCACTCGGAATTATGCCGTATATAAGTGCTGCTATTATATTGGAGCTTCTTGCAATTGTAATTCCTCAAATAGGTAGACTCAGAAAAGAGGGAGAGCTGGGCAGAAGAAAGTTTACAGAATACACGAGATACGGAACAGTGCTGTTGAGTTTTGTTCAGGGTTTTGGAATAGCTATTGGACTTGAAAACATGGCAGGCCCTGGTGGTTCACTGATTGTTCCTGTGGGAGGATGGGGTTTTAGGCTGCTTACGGCAGTTACCTTATGTGCAGGGACAGTTTTTTTGATGTGGATAGGGGAGCAGATTACCGAGAGAGGAATCGGAAACGGCATTTCTCTGATAATATTTGCTGGAATTGTTGCTCGTATGCCGGTAGCAGTGGCTAATACCTTAAGACTTATAAAAACTGGCGAACTTACCCCTTTTTTTATGCTTCTGTTGCTTGCATTCATGATTTTGGTAGTCGGAGTAATAGTTTTTGTTGAAAAAGGACAGAGAAGAATTCCTGTTCAGTATGCTAAGAGGGTTATAGGAAGAAGGATATATGGTGGCCAAACCACCCATCTTCCTTTAAAGGTAAATACTGCTGGTGTAATTCCACCTATTTTTGCATCTTCTATGCTGATGTTTCCGGCAACCATAGCAAACTTTATTGATCCCAGTAAAATGCCTTTGTTGCATCAAATAGTTAGCTATTTGAGGCCGGGAAATGTGGTTTACAGTCTCATATATGTGGTACTTATCTTCTTTTTCTGCTACTTTTATACAGCCGTTCAATTTAATCCTATGGATGTAGCTGATAGTATGAAAAAGCAGGGTGGATACATTCCAGGAGTAAGACCCGGAAAGAGCACTGCGGAATATATAGACAGGGTGTTGACAAGACTTACTTTTTGGGGTGCTGTGTATGTGTCAGCTATTTGTATATTGCCTCAAATTTTGATATTTAAATTACATGTACCATTCTATTTTGGAGGTACAGGACTTTTGATAGTGGTGGTAGTAGCAATGGATACCATCACTCAGATAGAAGCTCACATGCTTATGAGACACTACGAAGGATTTGTAAAAAGAGGATTTGTAAAGGTGAAATAGTTATGCCAAAGGAAGAACCAATAGAAGTAGAGGGCACGGTTAAAGAGGCATTGCCAAACGCCATGTTTAAGGTGCAATTAGATAATGGCTACGAGGTGTTGGGGTATATTTCTGGAAAAATGAGAAAACACTACATAAGGATTTTGCCGGGGGATAGAGTAAGGATTCAGCTTTCTCCTTATGATCTTACGAGAGGAAGAATCGTTTACAGAGAAAGTAAGTAAGGAGGTTTTTAAGGTGAAAGTCTCTCCTTCTGTAAAAAGAAGATGTATGAAGTGCAAGATCATTAGAAGAAAAGGTGTGGTAAGAGTAATATGTGAAAATCCACGCCACAAAAAAAGACAGGGGTAAAGGAGAGTTTTTATGCCAAGAATAGCAGGGGTAGATCTTCCAAAAAATAAAAGAATAGAGATTGCACTAACTTACATATATGGGATAGGAAGAAGCAGTTCCAAAAAAATATTAGAAGAGGCAGGGGTAGACCCTAACACAAAAGCAGAGGACCTGAAACCAGAAGAGATTACCAAGATAAGAAAGATTATAGATGAAAAATACAAGGTAGAAGGTGAGCTCAGGCGAGAGGTAGCAATGAACATAAAAAGACTTATGGAAATAGGCTGTTACAGAGGGTTGCGTCATAGAAGAGGACTTCCTGTTAGAGGTCAGAGAACAAGAACTAATGCCAGAACGAGAAAAGGGCCAAGAGGTGCAAGCATAGGTAGAAGAAAAAGAGAAAGGTCTGGATCCTAAAAGGAGATAAGAGATGGCAAGAACAAGAAAAAAAGGAAAAGCAAAAAAAGAAAAAAAGAATGTGCACACCGGAATAATTCACATACACTCCACTTTTAACAACACTATAGTTACTGTAACTGATCCACAAGGTAATGTGATAGCCCAGTCCAGTGCTGGAAGAGTGGGTTTTAAAGGCTCAAGAAAAAGCACTCCCTTTGCAGCCCAGATGGCCGCAAAGGATGCTGT
Organism: uncultured Desulfobacterales bacterium; assembly: GCA_964393645.1. Classification (GTDB taxonomy): domain Bacteria; phylum Desulfobacterota; class DSM-4660; order Desulfatiglandales; family JALVZP01; genus JALVZP01. The sequence continues at coordinate 11,440 of CAYMUI010000040.1, forward strand.
ACAAAAAGCTATGGAGCATGGACTTAGAGTGGCAGAAGTGAGGATAAAAGGTCCAGGAGTTGGTCGAGAAGCGGCGCTTAGGGCACTTCAAGTGGAGGGACTCACTATTACTGTCATCAGAGATGTTACGCCTATTCCCCATAATGGGTGTAGGCCGCCAAAGAGAAGAAGAGTTTAAAGTAAAGGAGGGTTTGTCTTGGCAAGATATACAGGGCCTGTTTGCAGGTTGTGTCGCAGAGAAAATACGAAACTATTTCTCAAAGGGGATAGATGTTTTACTGATAAGTGTGCCCTTGAAAGGAGGCCTTATCCTCCAGGGCAACACGGGCCAACACAGAGGAGAGAAAAGTATTCTGACTATAGGATTCAGTTAAGAGAGAAACAGAAGGTCAAGAGAGTATATGGTATTTTGGAAAAGCAGTTTAGGATATACTATGAAAGAGCAGAGAGAATGAAAGGGATTACCGGTACCAATCTTCTTATATTACTGGAAAGAAGGTTGGATAATGTGGTGTATAGATTAGGTTTTGCCTCCTCCAGAAGGCAGGCAAGACAGTGGGTAAGACACGGGCATTTTTTGGTAAACGGAAGAAAAGTGGATATTCCTTCATATCAAGTGGATGTGGGCGATGTTATAGAAGTGAGGGAGAAAAGCCGTAATATCCCGCAACTCTTAGAAGCTTTACAGACCGTAGAAAGAAGAGGAGTACCTGACTGGCTGGAATTGGATAAGGACAATTTTAGAGGAGTTGTTAAGGCGCTGCCTACAAGAGAATCTATTGATATTCCGGTTCAAGAGCAGTTGATCGTAGAATTTTATTCAAAATAATGAACAAAAAAGAGAACCATGGGGGAAATGTTGGTAGATCTCAAGAGTAGAAATTGGAGAGAGTTAATTAAACCGAAACGAATTACGGTGGAGAAAAGTGAGCCAACTTATGGCAAATTTGTGGCTGAGCCTTTAGAAAGGGGCTTTGGGATTACCATAGGAAATGCCTTGAGAAGGATATTGCTTTCGTCTATCCAGGGCTCAGCAATAGTTGCGGTAAAGATCGATGGAGTTGTGCATGAATTCTCCACTATTCCCGGGGTGGTGGAGGATGTGACCGACATTATACTGAATCTGAAGCGGGTAAGGTTAAAGCTTCTGGACAGAGAAGAGGCGGTTATCCACTTGCATAAAGAAGGGGAAGGAGAAGTAAAGGCCGGAGATATTGACACTCATGGACTTGTAGAGATACTGAATCCTGAGCATCACATAGCCACCCTTGCAAAAGATGGAAAGCTTGACATGGAAATGGTGGTAAAGATGGGGAAAGGTTATGTGCCCGCAGAAAGACTCAAGCCAAAGGAAGCAGAAATAGGGATCATATACTTAGATGCCATTTTTTCTCCAATTACAAAAGTAAATTTTAGAGTGACTCAAGCCAGAGTAGGTCAGTTAACCGATTATGACAGTCTTACAATGGAGATATGGACAGATGGAAGTGTAAATCCTGAGGATGCGCTTGCATATGCTGCAAAGATACTTAAAGAACAGATGAATCCCTTTATAAATTTTGAAGAATTACCCGAACCAGAAGAAGAGGAAGAGGAGGAAGAGGAAAAAAGAGAAGAAGAAAGAAGGCTTATGGAACTTCTGTCAAGACCTGTATCTGAGTTAGAGCTTTCGGTAAGAGCAGCTAATTGTCTGAAAAACGCTGGAATTAGGTACATAGGTGAGCTTGTGCAAAAAACAGATCAGGAGATGTTGAAAACTCAAAACTTTGGAAGAAAATCTCTCAATGAAATAAAGACAGTGCTTGCGAGTATGGGGCTGAGTCTGGGCATGAAAGTAGACTTTCGTCCTCCAGATGCTGAGTCAGAACAGGAAGGTCAAGGAAAGGAAGAAAAAGAGGTTGGTGGCACTCAAGAAAATAAAGTAGAAGAGGATAAGAGAGATGAGGCATAGAAAGGGGGGTAAAAAGCTCGGCAGGAATCCTGCTCACAGAAGAGCACTTCTCAGAAACTTGGTTACTGCTCTCTTTAAATATGAACAGATTGAAACCACCGATGCAAAAGCAAAGGCTTTAAGACCAGTTGCAGAAAAGATGATAACTTTAGCAAAAAGAGGAGATTTACATGCCAGAAGACAGGCTCTTGCATTTATTCAGGAGAAAAAGGTGGTTCATAAGCTATTTGAAGAGATTGCAAAGAAATACATGGACAGACAAGGTGGTTACATCAGAATTATAAAGAAGGGGATAAGGAAGGGGGATGCAGCCCCTATCTCTATTGTGCAGTTGATTCCTACAGAGGAAACTAAGGCCGAAGTTGTGTCTGAAAAAGCAGAGGAGCAGCAATAGTTTTTCTGAACTAAGAGGAGAAAGTGTCGGCCTTTGGTCATAAAGACCTCCTGAGTATAAGGCAGCTTTCAGTAGAAGACATAGAACTTATCTTAGAAGTAGCAAATTCATTAAAAGAACTCGTCTTTAGGGATATCAAGAAGGTTCCCACCCTTAGAGGAAAAAGTATAATAAACTTTTTTTACGAACCCAGCACCAGAACAAGAACTTCTTTTGAGATGGCAGCAAAGATCTTAGGGGCAGACACTATTAGTATATCTGCTTCCACAAGCAGTATGGTGAAAGGGGAGACATTGATAGACACTGCCAAAAACCTGGAAGCAATGAATCCGGATATAATAGTAATAAGACACTCTTCCACAGGTGCTCCTCATTTGATCGCGAAGAGGATTAAAGCAGGAGTAATAAATGCGGGAGACGGAATAAACGAACATCCTACTCAGGCGCTCTTAGACCTCTTCACCATAAAAGAAAAAAAGGGAGAAATAAGAGGGTTAGAAGTAGCAATAATAGGAGACATTGCTCACAGCCGCGTGGCAAGATCTGATATACTTGCCTTAAAGAAGATGGGAGCTAATGTGACTGTTGCGGGACCCCCTACTATGATACCGATGGAAGTTGAATCCTTAGGTGTAAAGGTTTGCTATGATCCTTACGAAGCAGTTAGGGGAAAGGATGTGGTGATCGGATTGAGGATCCAGCTTGAAAGACAGAACAAGGTCCTTTTTCCAAGTCTTAGAGAATATGCAAATCTGTTTGGTATAAACAAGCAGATGCTGGAGTTTACAAAGAAGGACGCCATAGTGATGCATCCTGGTCCTATGAACAGAGGTGTGGAAATAATGAGCGATGTGGCAGACAGCGGCAGGTCTGTCATACTGGATCAGGTGACAAATGGGGTGGCGGTAAGAATGGCTATTTTATACCTGCTCATAGGGGGACAAAGGTAGATGATTCTGATTAAAGGCGGCATTGTTGTTGATCCTGTAAAGGACAAACTGCAAAAGCTGAACATAGTTATTGCTGACAGTAAAATAAAGGATCTTATTTCTTCCGATGAGATTCCTGAGTTAAATCAATTTGAACTTATAATTGATGCTCATAACATGATAATAACCCCGGGACTCGTGGATATGCATGTACATCTGAGAGAGCCGGGTCACGAATACAAAGAAGACATAAGGTCTGGCACTTTGGCTGCTGTAGCAGGGGGATTTACAGACATTGCTTGTATGCCGAACACAGATCCTGTAAATGATAACGCTTCGGTAACGAGATTTATATTGGAGAAAGCAGCAGCTCATGGTTTTTGTAGAGTTCATCCCATAGCTGCCATAACAGTTGCTCAGAGAGGAGAAAAACTTTCAGAATTTGGTGAACTTAAGAAAGCAGGTGCTGTTGCTGTTTCTGACGATGGAAGGTCGGTTTTAAATAGTGATCTCATGAGAAGAGCTATTGAATATGCGAGTTACTGTGGGCTTGCTGTTATATCACACTGTGAAGATCCTTTTTTATCAGAGGGAGGAGTGATGCATGAAGGCAAAGTTTCCACGCTTATAGGACTGCCGGGGATTCCTTCTGCAGCAGAAGAGATAATGGTAGCAAGAGAAATACTCCTTTCAAAACTGACCGGATGCCCCGTTCACATTGCTCATGTAAGTACAGCAGGTTCTGTTCAGTTGATAAAGATGGCAAAAGAGCAGGGTATTCCAGTTACAGCAGAAACTGCTCCTCATTATTTCTCCTTGGATCACTCAGCTGTTGAGGATTATGACACTAACACCAAAGTAAACCCTCCTTTGAGAACAGAACGGGATGTAGAAGCAATAAAAAATGCTTTAAGGGAAGATGTCATCGATGTTATTGCCACTGATCATGCCCCTCACAGTCCTCTTGAAAAGGAAGTGGAGTTTGATAAAGCAGAGTTTGGAATGATAGGGCTTCAGACCGCTGTCCCTCTTACTCTAAATCTGGTTAGAGAAGGGGTGCTGGAGCTTACGCAGGCTATAAAAAAACTTTCTTTTAAGCCAGCTTCTATACTAAACCTGCCCTGGAAAGGTATTGAAATAGGAGAAAAAGCTGATTTGACCATAATTGATCCAGAGTTTGAGTATATACTAACAGAGGAGATGATCTTCTCCAAGAGTAAGAACACCCCTTTCTTAGGAAAAAAGCTAAAAGGACTTGTAAAGTTCACATTCGTGGATGGAAAATTGAAGTTTGCTTCAAAGCTCCAGTCCTAAGTTCTTTTTACATATCTGCCTAAAGTGGTATCCATAAATGGCAAAGGTGACCACAAAAGGAAACAGTTTTGGTTTGTGCAGTAAAGTCCACAGCATGGTCTTCCAATAATGTGTTCTTTCTTTGCCCAGGATTCCAAGTTTTATGTTTGCCTTCATAAAGCCTAAGATCCTGTCTTTATTGACCTGTTCGTATATTTTGTTAGGCTTAAATTCCTGTAAAAATTTTTTTACCCTGTAGTAGTAGTTTTCTACAGAATAAAGATTCTTCATTACATACTTGTAACCTCTTATTAGTGTTTCCATCCCCATCTTTGGTATGATATTCGTGCTTCCATCCACATTATCTCCGGTTATGCTTCCCAATATACGCCCCTCTTTTTTTAGGCGTTTGTATAGCTTTGTACCGGCAGGTGCCTGAAGAATTCCTACCATTGCAGTGACTATTCCGCTTTCCTGAATGAAGTTTACTTGCCTTTGAAATATGTCCAGAGGATCATTGTCAAACCCCACGATAAAACCTGCCTGAACCTCTAATCCTGCATTCTGTATGCGTCTTATGTCTTTTATTAAGTCTCTTGCTCTGTTTTGTTTTTTATTACATTCTTTTAGAGATTCGTCCACAGGAGTTTCTATGCCGATGAAAACAGAATCAAACCCTGCTTCTACCATAAGCTGAAGCAGTTCTTGGTCATCTGCAATGTTTATAGATACCTGAGTGTTAAACACTATCCCCCTTTTTCCTTTTTTCCACTCTATTATGGCAGGAAGAAGCTTTTCTTTTACAAATCTTTTGTTGCCTATAAAATTGTCATCGACGAAGAATATCCTTCCTTTCCAGTTTCTTTTGTAGATCAAATCCAGCTCATTTATCACTTGTTTTACGCTTTTTACTCTGGGCTTGTGTCCGAACAGGGCGGTAACATTACAGAACTCGCAGTTAAAAGGGCATCCTCTTGACATCTGAATACTCATGCATACATAGTCATTCATGTTTATAAGATCCCACCTCGGAGCAGGACTTTTTTGAAGATCGCATACCTTATCTGTGGAGTATATCTTTTTAGCAATACCGTTGTTTAGATCCCGCAGAAATTTGGGTATAGTGATCTCTGCCTCGTTTAAGATAAGATGATCCACCAAGTTTATGTATTCCTTAGGATCACTGCTAAAAAGCGGGCCGCCAGCTATTACTTTTGTGTTTACCTTCTTACATCTTGATATGATTTCGTTTACAGACTTTTTTTGTATATCCATCGCGCTAATAAACACCATATCCGCCCATCTTAGATCTTTTTCAAGTAAAGGGCGGATGTTCAGATCCACAAGTTTAAGATTCCACTCTTTTGGCAATAAAGATGCTATTGTAAGCAATCCCAAGGGAGGATAAGCCGCTTTTTTGTTAATGAATTTTATTGCATACTTAAAGCTCCAAAAAGTTTCAGGGACTTCTGGATAGATTAGTAAGGTATTCATGGTCTTTTCCTTTCAGAAATATAAAGACTTCAGCTTTATTGGTTTTTTCGTCTATATCTGAGACTATACCTTGATATTGGCTCATCTTTTTCTAAAGGCCTTTTTGCACATATGTCCTCTCTGTTTATGTACGGGAGTTTTTTGATCAATTCCACTATTTCTGGTTCATCTTCTAACCAGTTTTTCAGATGTCTCAACATGGTTTTTGAATATGGGTTATTGTCCTTGGAGAGCTTATAGTTTACCCAAAGCCCGTCTTTTTCAAAAGTCACCAGACCGGCATCTTCCAGTATCCTTAGGTGCTTTGAAACTGTCGGTTGCGCGACTCCTAAAGCTGTTTGAAGTTCGCAGACGCACATCTTTTTTCTCTGAAGCATCTTTATTATCTTTACTCTGTTTGGATCTGAAAGCGCTTTCATTACCTTCAAAAATTGTCTCATACAAAAACTCCTAAAACATATTTTTTGCTTTGATTAAATTCTCCTTTTTGGCTTTTTTGTGCACTTCCAACACCTTTATCACCTCTTTTTTTATGTCTTTTAGGATGTCTCCTAAGTTCAGCTCGCCTTCTCCTGGTGCCAGATGATCTTCTATTCCTTTTACATCATGAATATGTATGCCAATCATATCATCTAAGAAGTTAATTATCAAATCTTTTTGCGGACATATTCCCAGTCTCTCTTGCACTACCGCATGACCTATATCGTGCCAGTACCTTATGTTACTACCTTCAAATTCTTTTAAGATTATCTTTATTTCTTCAAGATCTGGGATTTCGTGAGGATAAAATCTGTTTTCTACACCAAGAAAAACTCCGTATTTTTCGGCCGGAATTACCAGCTTATCCAGAGCCTTTAATACAGCATCGAAATTTTTTTGTTTTAAAGAATTTCTAATTTTAATTTGTTCTTCCACAAATTTTTTGCCCTCCTCCTGTGTTATTTTTCCCTGTTCAAATAAGTTCTTCAGCTTTTCAAAAGGATTTTCCATGTCTACTTTCCCTAAATGTAGTACTACTGCTTTTGCTTCCATTTCGTTAGCGTATTCTATGGTTTTCAAGGTGTATTTTACTGCGGTTGCATGTTCATCTTTGTCAGTAGAAGAGAGAAGGAACAAGTCTCCACTTCCTTTTATGCGTGGATCGTCGGGTTTAGGAAAGTAATTATGTATGCTGGAAACAGACAACTTCTTTTTTATAACAGACTTTATCTTTTGAAATTGACTTTCTGAAATCCTGTATTCCAATTCTATACTTTCAAATCCTGAATCTAATATATCAGCAATCATTGCCTCTGGATCAGTCAAATCCTCACTCCAATAGCATGTAGATACAGCCACCATGTGGAGCCCTCCTTTTGCAGGTTTCTTATAATATACAGTAAAAATCTGTTTCAGACCATATGGAGAGTGACTTGATGACTGAATTTTAGAAAACTTGTTCTAATCCCCACTGCGGTTCTCTTATCGGGGGAAATTGTCCGCCAAAATGTATCTCTATGCGTACTGCCCTGTCAGATCTTTTTGGAATACCAAGTCTGAGAGTACCTTCAGGAAATTTCCATTCGTAATTTCTCACAAATTCTTTGTTTTGCAGAAGTTCAGCAAGATTAGACGCAAAATCCCCTTTTTCGTAAAATGTAGTAGGATCTCCATAACTCCTTATAATTATCTGCTTTATGTATTCAAAGGTCTTTTTAAAATTGTCTATTCTTCCAGACGACTCATAATTTATAATGACCACGCTCTTCTTCAATATGTTGCCTTCTGTTACCAAAACAAGTCGTTGTCTCTGGTCTATTTCTTCGTATAATCTGGTTTCATATATTATGAAACTTCCTTGCCTTATGCCTTGTCTTATTCCCATTTTTCTCAAGATGTCCCGTGCTTGAATTATTGTAAGTCCAGGAGGTAATCTTAAGATGTCAAAATTCATAGAAGGTGCCTTTCCTAATACACCTGCTACAGGCAGTGGCTTAGCGCCTCTGTCTTTAATTGTTTCTCTTCTTTCTTCTGGATGTTTTTCAAAATAGTGGGTCCAGAATATACCTATTTTGTAAGAATCAGAAAGTTCTGCATTTACAGGCCGTCTAAAATCGCTGTTAAATTCAAGGCCTATGATGTCTCTCTTCATTGTATAGTGATAGTTAAAAGTCCACGCGTAATTGTTGACATCCTCAGATGGATTTAAATCCTGAAACTGAAGTCTTGCACTACTGCTAATTGAGTGTTTTCCTATTATAAAATTCAGGTTGAATCCTGTATAAAAAGTATTGTTTTGACTCTTTGATCCCCTTTGCTGCTGGATTCCAGCATCTGGAGAAAAGGTAAAGTTTCCTTTTGAAACATATGGACTCCAGTCTATTCCAAGTGAAAGACTTTTAATTATACTTGGAGAAAGTGAAGGATAATGGGTTTGAGTAAAAGATCCAGATAAGCGAGCATTTAAGGTTTTTGTTATATTTCTTGTGAAATTAGTGGTTGTAGAATAAGTGTACTCATCTATTGAGTTGTCTTGATTTTTCTTTTTTTCAAAAAAGAAATCGAGTCCAAGATTTGTTTTTAAAAAAGGCAGAACCCCACTTACATTCATGCCCCAGATGTTAGTATTTAAGTGATTTCCTGAATGTATCTGATCCTGATATAGCTGCCACCTGGTTCTAAGTAGTACCCCTTTTGGAAAGTACCAGCCCAGGTGTACTTCATAGGTACGCCTGTCCGATGGCACACAGGCTCCAGGTGGTTTGTAATAACGCCCATAATCCTCAAACCTAAATCTATATGTAAGAGGCAATTTATTCGTTCTGCCGCTTAGCTGGAAGAAGTAACCAGCAGCATTTTGACTGTGTTCTTCATCAATGTCACCATTATAATAAGATACTTCTCCTTCCAATGTAATTCCCTGAGAAAAGAGATTAAACTTTCTGACACCGTTGATGCTAAATACCATGTGTCTAAAATTGTCGCTGGAGTCATTTTTATCCACCTTCGTTTTTGTATACACCATGTTAAATGCTATGCTTGAGCCAGAAGCTTTAGACATAAGATATGACAGCCCGATTGTATGATCATCATCTGGTTGATAATGATTCCAGCTGTAGCGACTTGATCCTATAAGAAATACAAGTGAATGGTTCCAGTTTCTTTGTTGTGGTTGAAATTCTATTTGAATTCCTCTGAGAGACACCTGAAGCGTTCTGTAAGTAAAGAATCCGTAAAAATCCCCCATATCTAAGCGATATGGTAGCGCTACATTTCCTCTTTCATTTAAAATGTGCCATCTTTCTGCCACAAGTCCTTTGTCTTGATCTCTGTAGTCAGATTCATTGACAAGTCCGGAGAATTCAAATCTCCATAGGTTGTAAAAAGAGGGCTTATAGGAAAGATTTAAGTTTAGTTCGTCATATGGTTGAGACCCTGTGTGAGGATAATAACCGCTATCCTTATTCCCACTTACGACATAGCTCTCGTATCTTACAGTATTGCTTATAGAAAGATCCATCTTTTTAGGATCTAAACCTTCCCACCCAAGAGTCGACCTTTTTACGAGAAAAAAACACAAAAATACTACTATGAGACAAAGAAATTCTTTCTTTTTCATATAAAAACCTTTTCGATTTATTTTACGGGCACAAGTTCTGCCACTATTTCAAGTATGTAGTCATTTTCCCCATCAAGCTTTCTCAGTCCCCGGGTCACATCGTTGAATTCTATCTGTGTGTTTACTGTGACAGATGCGGTGGAGGTAACCTCTATGTGGCCATTAGGGAGGGGCTTTGTGTATTGCTGCAGGATCCTAACATTTCTTGTGGATAAGACCCTTATCTTGGCGTCAACCGGTATTTTGTAGTTCATGGCATCTACCAAGGTGTCTTTATTATAAAAATCATCAGAAAGGTACTTCCCAAAGTCGCTTCCTCTTTTCCACGAATTGAACATGTCCTTGACAAAAGTGTTGATCTTGGCTCCAGATACAGGAATAGATTGCAAAACCGGTTTCATCCCCTTTTTCGCCCTCTTTGGGGTAGCTATAGGTCTAAAAGTGCGTGCTTCTTGCGAATAAGAAATATTTTTGTAAGCCAAAAATACAAACAGAATCACTATTATTACAATTTTTATTAGAATTTCTTGTCTGTTCATAAGTTTTCCTTTATACTTGTAAAAAATTATGGTTAGAGTAGCTGACATGAACTGTTTTGTAAATTGGGAATAACTCTGAATGCCTATTTCTTTTGAAAAACCTTGTTTTAGTAAGATCTTATTATTTGTTTTTTTGTTATGTCCTTCCATCTTATTAGGGAAAACCCTTAATTCATCTATATCGCTTGCTGGTAAGTGGAAATATACCTTAGGTGATAATCTGAAGTGGAAAGACCCTAACTTTGATGATCATGATTGGAAGGATGTTCAGCTTCCCGGTAAGTGTTCTGATATTCATTATCCCTGCTATGTCTGGTATAGAAGAAAGATTCGGTTAGAAAAAATCAGTAATTACAAAGACATTGCTCTTTTTATTGGCAGTATCTGGTATGCAGACGAGGTGTTTGTAAACGGGGTAAAAATCGGGGGAGAAGGCAGATTAGGTCCAGATTTTGTAGAGGCAAAGAACAAGCCAAGACTCTATTCCATTAATCCAACACTCCTTTATAAAGCTCGCCCTAATCTTATTGCCATAAGAAGTTATGTTTCTTATGTAGATAGTAGAGTGAACGCTCCCATGTTAATAGATGGTAAAGATCTTTTAGAAAAAAGCTTAAAGATACCAGCAGAATACAAGCAAGCAATGATCGAGTTTTTTGTGTTGGGTGGTCTTATTATCATAGACCTGTTCTGTATGTTTCTGGCTCTTAAAAATAAAGAAGAAAGGGAGTACACATATTTCACTCTTTTTATGTTTTTTTATACTCTTGTATGGCTGCTTGATTCACTGTGGATTTACAATCTTGGTTTAAAAACCACTTTTATTCAGAAGCTGATAACATTTTTTACTATACTCGGCCCAGTTCCTGTTATCTTGTTTGTGTTTGCTTTACTTAAAAAAAATTTGACCCCAATATTTAAAACCTTTATTTGTGTCTTTTTACTAATAGCAGGAGTACATATGCTATTTTTTCATCCCAGTGTATACAGAATTACCAGTTGCTTATGGTCTGTAACGGTTTTGTTTGCCTTTGGTACTCTTTTGTTGACAATTACAAAGTCTCTTTATGTAAGTTACAAGCCTGAATATCCTCCAATATGTTTTGGGCTTTTATTCCTGTTTGTTGCCCATCTTGTTAAAGCCGCCCACGATTTTATTCCACTGGACATTTCGATGCCGAATAAAATTATCCATATAGGGGTGTTGGGCTTTATTATTATGGCTATATATGCACTAATCATAAGATACCATAAGATGGCTCAGACCTTAAGAAGTGTTACTTCCAAGGTATTGGCAGCTCAGGAAGAGGAAAGAAGGCGCATATCAAGAGAACTGCACGATACAATAGGGCAGAAACTGGTTGAGTTGAAACTTAGGCTTCAGTTGGCAATTCAGCAATTCTCCCCTTTATCTCCTATTAAGGAGCACCTTTTGAGTTTGAGAGATGGATTGAACAAGTCTGTAGAAGAGCTCAGGCAAATCTCATCACATCTCAGACCTGTATTTTTTGAACAACATAGCTCCCTTTCGGATGCCATAAGGTGGTATGGAGAGATTCTGGATGATAACAAATTTCATGTTACATATTTCTTGGATAGTATGAACCTCTCATCTGAAATATGTGAACATCTCTATCGTATTTATCAAGAGGCAATGATAAACATCATACGTTATTCTGATGCAAAAAACATAAAAGTTTTTCTCCTAAAAAGTGGCACTAAGGGTATTCTAAGAATAGAGGATGACGGAAAGGGTATCGATGTGACTTCAATGAAGACGAAAAGAAAGGGGCTTGGCTTCGACACAATGCAGGAAAGAGCGACAATCATAGGTGGTCATGTAAAGATAGAGAGCCTCCCATTTAAAGGGACAAAAATAGAGGTAGTATTTCCGTGCAGAGAAAGATAAAGATCGTTGTAGTAGATGATCATTTGCTTTTCAGGGAAGGTTTGGTCTCCCTTCTTAATACCATGGAAGATGTTACGATAAGCAGATGTATGGGCAGGGGAGCAGATGCACTTGAATATCTGAGAGAGTATCCCACAGATATAGTTATTATGGACATTTCATTACCAGATATAAATGGCATAGAAGTAGCAAAAAGATTGCTGGACAGAACAAGAGATTTAAAAATCATATTTCTGAGCATCCATAACGAAGCATATTATATCAGACAATGCCAGGAAATAGGTGCCTGGGGTTATTTACTAAAAGAAGATGCCTTTGACGAACTAAAACAGGCTATATATTCAGTTAATGATGGAAAAAGATATTTCAGCAAAAAGGTGCTTTATGCTCTTGAAGATAAGGATAAATTTTCACTTACAAAAAGGGAAAAAGAGATTCTTTACTTTATCTCAAGGGGGTACACGAACAAACAAATAGCCAATTCTCTTGGTATATCCACAAAGACGGTTGAGGCACATAAAACAAGAATTATGCAAAAATTAAACATACATTCAGGTGCAGAGCTTATAAGATTTGCAGTGAAACATGCCCACCTTTATTAGGGTTTTCCCTAACAAAAGAGCGAAAAATAAAAACATATTAAAAAGAAATTTCCAAAGGACAAGGTTTTTTGTTTGCTTTTATTATTAGGGTTTTTCCGAATTTACAGCTATTGTAATAATAGGCTATTTTAAAATATCTAAAAACAGTTTTTTAACATTATAGGGTATTGATATAAGAAATTATTATTTCGGGCATATCTTGTCATATCAATGTTTCAGCTCAGTGCCCGGTAAGG
>CAYMUI010000041.1:0-48222 GCA_964393645.1 uncultured Desulfobacterales bacterium
AAAAAGGTATATATAAACGGGCACTTATACCCGGATAAGCACGCCTATTACGACAACAGCGGCATTCAGATTCAAAGATTCGGGCCGATAAAAGTGCCAAAATGGGGTCTGTTCGTAATGGGAGATAACAGAAACCACAGCTATGATAGTAGATTTTGGGGATTTGTTCCTTTAAGCTATGTAAAAGGAAAGGCATTCTTCATATACTGGTCATGGCCTCACTGGAGAAGAAGCCTTCATGTGATCAGATAATCCTAAATCACCGAGCTCATACTGAGCCAATGCAACAAATGTAATGGCTGCTGTTTCGGCTCTAAGAATTCTTTCTCCCATAGAAACCGAGATAAAACCTCTTTCCTTAAAAAGCTGAGCTTCGTGCAAGGTAAAGCCTCCTTCAGGACCGATCACACCCACAATCTTGTCCACTTTACCGGCTTTTTTGAAGATCTCTTTTATAGAGACGGCTCTTTCCTGTTCCCACAAAAAGAGAAGAAGCGAGTTTTCTCCCCAATCTTTTTTTAACAATTCCTCCAGCAGGACAGGCGGAAGTACCTGTAAAGGCTTAATCCTGCCACACTGCTTTGCAGCACTTTTGGCCACTTCTGTCCAGTGTCTGAGTTTTTGAGTAACCCTATCTTCTGAAATCTTTACTATACTCCTTTCAGAATAAAATGGCTGAACTACTTCTGCCCCTAATTCAGATACCTTCTGAATAACAAGATCCATGGGCTCACTTCTTATCATCGATATACAAAGAACTATATGAACAGGAGGAGAACAAGGGGGTAAAAGTCGCTCTTTTATCGCCACAAACACCTTTCCCTGCCTTATCTCCTCAATACTACCACGGTATCTGTTTCCACTTTTATCCATCAAAAAAAGCTCATCCCCTACCCTCATTCTGAGCACCTTCCATATGTGTCTCGCTTCACTGCCGCTTACAACACACCTTTTTTGTCCGTCTTTTATCTCTTCTACATAAAAGAGTCTCATCTTTTCTTACATATAACAGCTGCCCATTCTTGTTGAAAGAAGACATCCTTTACAATAAGTCCGCGTTCTTCAAGTATCCCTTTTAACTCCTGAACCTGATCCCTGAGTATACCTGATATGACAAAAGATTCTTCTAAGATAGAGGGTACATGGGGAATTACTTCTTTTAATTCATTAAAAAGCAGATTAGCCACAATAACCGAAAACTTCTCACATATATTGCTAACCTGCTGTGAAGACAGAGCTACTCTGTCAGATACCTTGTTTAAGTCCACATTGTGCCTCGCCCATTTTAAAGCAACAGGGTCTATGTCTATAGCCAAAATCCTTTTTATCCCCAGTATGGCTGCATATATAGCAAGAATACCCGTGCCCGTTCCTATATCTAAGAGGCTCTCTTTTGCTTTAAAACATTCCAAGATCTTTAAACAAAGTTGGGTCGTGGGGTGGTGAGCAGTTCCAAAGGCAGGACCTGGATCTATCTTTATCACATATCTCGTACTTACTTTTTCTTCAGGTTCCCAAGGAGGAATAACTGTTAAAAGTTCTGTTACTCGTATGGGCTTAAAAAACTTTTTCCACTCTCTTACCCAATCTATCTGTGGCGCAGCTCTTACATAAAAAGAAAGATCTTGTGAAAGAGAAAAGATCTCTTTTATCTTTTTTAAAGAAGTTCTTAATCTTTTTTTAACAGAAGCATCTACAAGTTCTTCTGGCAGGTATCCTTTTACGAAACATCTTTCTAAATCAACATAAACACCCGCAGCCCCTAATTCAAATAAGATGGCACAGATTACTTCTTCTAAAAGAGAATCAACCCCCTTTATCTCGATCTCCATCCAATTCATTTGTAAAAAGCCCTGCCTTTTAGACAGGGCTTAGCTAAGCGGTTAAGGTCTTACGAACTCGTATAACAACTGACCATTAGGAAGAGTTACTACCTTTGGTTTAAGTTGCATCCCGATCTTTATCTCATCTTCCGGGATCTCTTTGGAGATCCTACCAAACACTTTACAGTCCCCAAAATCTACAAGAGCAATCGTGTATGGCAGCTCATTTTCAAATCCAACGGGTGCGTATCTGAGAGTGCTGTATGTTATGAGGCTTCCTGTACCGTCTATCTCAAACCAATCCATGTCACTTCCTAAGCACTTATAACAATCTGCTCGAGGAGGAAAAAATTTCTTGCCACACTTTTTGCATACTGTTCCAGCAAGCTTACCTTTTTCCAAGTAGTCTATAAAGTCATTCACCTTTGTGGTAGCAGTAAAACTGACCACACCGAACTTTTTAAAACGCACATCCATCTCTTTCTTTGACATTTTAATCCCTCCCTAAGATGGTAACATTTCCGTAGAGTCCTACGCCGCCAATGTTATGCACAAGACCTATCTCTGGATCTTTTACTTGCATTGGGCCTGCCTCACCTCTCAATTGCAAGACAATGGTTCTGATCTGCGAACCTCCTGTGGCACCTATGGGATGACCCTTAGAGAGAAGACCACCATCAACATTAACTGGTATGCTACCCTCCTTGTATGTCTCCTTACTTCTTATAAGCTCTTTTGCTTCTCCGGGTTTACAGAAACCAAGGTTTTCATAAGCCATTAGCTCTGCTATGGTAAAACAGTCGTGCACTTCTGCAACATCTATGTCCTTTGGTGTAACTCCAGCCATCTTGTAAGCCTGCTCAGCAGCATTTATAGCAACTGAAAGTCCGGTAAATAGATCTCTGCCTGACAGATTTACACTTTCAGATGCGGCACCGAGACCCAGTATCCACACAGGCTTTTTACAAAGGGCTCTTGCCTTTTCTTTGCTCGCAACTATGACGCATGAGCTTCCGTCTGCATTGGCACAGCAATCTCCCACCCTTAAAGGACTTGCCACCGGAGAAGACATGGGGTTTTCAGGATCAGAAAACATCTCTAATGTAACGGGTTTTCTGTAAACAGCCTTTTCATTGATCTGACCATAGGTGGAGGACTTTACTCGAACAAGCGCCAAGTCTTCTAAGGTAAGCCCGTACTTTTCCATATACGCTCTCGCATACATTGCATAATAGGCGGGCATCATGGTACCAAATGGGCTTTCCCACTGTATGTCCGCACCTCTTCCCATTCTCTCCTGTGATTCTGCAGATGTGATCTCTGACATCTTCTGAAACCCTATAACTGCAACCACATCGTGTAAACCTGATTCTACCAAGGAATAGGCTATCCTCAGTCCCATACTGCTGGAAGAACAGAGAGACTCCAGGTAAAAGGTGGGTTTCGGAGTAAGACCAAGATATTCAGCCAAAACACCTGCAGGAGACCTTTGCTTGTCGTATTCAGGTGCAGAACATACAACAGATGCTGAGATTTCATCTACAGTAATGCCCGCATCCTGCAATGCGTCTCTAAAAGCTTCAAATGCCAATTCTTTTATGGAACCAGGATATCCTCTTACAAAAGCGCTTTGACCAACCCCAATAATAGCCACTTTCCTTTCCATAAGCTACCTCCTCATTAAAGTTATGGGCAAGTATAGGTAAACCTGAATTTTTGGTCAAGTACTTAGTGTTGTCAAAGCTTCTGTTTTTCAAAGAAGAGGGCTGGACAAGAGAAAAAAAATTTTTCAGAATCTGGTGCACTAAAGTCACTATGAAACTTATACACAACCTAATAGAAGGCTGGTTATATTTTTTGATCCTTTTTGCCCCCCTTGCGTTTGGTTCTGTTCATGTGTGGGCATATACTGTACTGGAGCTGTCTGTTTTTACCCTTCTCTTACTTTTCATAACAAAGTATCTCTTCTCACTTTTCAACTCTCATCGTATAGAAATAGGCATTCCTATGATAAAAGTAAATATTGTGTTTTGCCTATTTGCTTTTCTTATAGTCATCCAGATGATCCCTGTTCCTTCTCAAATAATAAAATTGTTATCTCCTAACAGATTCAGATTATATGAAACTATATTGCCAGAAAAGAGCGATATGCTCAGCATTTCTATATACTGTCACCAAACAAAACTGGAACTTTTCAAGCTTATATCTTATCTTGGGGTCTTCTTTTTAGGCCTAAAGCTTTTTGATTCTAAGAAAAAAATAAAAAGAGCTGTAACAGTAATTTTTGTGGCAGGAGTACTGGAGGCATTTTTAGGTATATTTCAAATGCTTACCAAAAGCAATAAGATATTTTGGTTCTGGCAATCCGCTTATAAAAAAGGGGGATACTTTGGTTCTTTTGTCAATCCAAATCATTTTGCAGTTTATATGGGTATCACCACTTGTATGGGGATAGGGCTTCTGCTTTCAAGACCCAAAATTCCCTTTTATCCTTCTGAGGAAAGTTGGAGACACTATCTTAACAGATTTGAATCCTACATATCTAAGAATATATTGCTTGTCTTTCTGATCACTATAATGGGATCATCTATATTTCTCTCTCTTTCAAGAGGAGGGATACTCTGTTTTCTATTTGCGCTGATTTTTATATTCTTGCTTCAAGGGATCAGGGCATCAAAAAGAAAAAGAGCGATAGTTATTATTGTATCTCTTATATTGGCCTTTCTTACATGGGTAGGAATAGATCCTGTATTAAAAGAACTATCCACACTTTTAAAGTTGACTAAGGCCTCTCCCCAAAGACCAGTGGCATGGAAGGATAGTCTCAGAATCATAAAGGATTATCCTTTGGTGGGAGTGGGATGGGGTAATTTTCAAAACATATTTCCCCTATATAAAGACCCTTCACTTAAAAGGTCATTCTGGGATCATGCTCATAATGAATATATAGAGTACGCGGTTGACACAGGAATAGTCGGATTCCTTCTCTTTTATGGAGCCGTATTCCTGTGCTTTTTCTGGATAATAAAGAGATGGATTAAAAGAACTGAAACCTTTTCCTTAGGAATTACCTTGGGCGGGATATCCTCTATGTTTCTTCTTTTCATGGGCAATGCATTTACTTTTAATCTGCATATACCTGCTATTGCTTTTACATTTTTTCTGATCATGGCACTTACCACACGAAGCGTTTTTTTATATCATCGAATTCCCATGAAGGTGCTGATTTTAAAAAAGAAGAAAGCATTATTTACTTTTAGTACCATAGCCCTATTAATCTTTGTTACAATTAGATTACAACTTCATACATTTGAAGCAGATAGTCTTTATAGGCAATATAAGAACACCAAGCAGCTCTTTTTCTTAGAAAAAGCAACAGAGTTAGATCCTGGCAATGCCTTTTACAAATATAACCTCGCTATGGAATACGCAAAGGCAGAGCGTTTAAAAGATGCGATTAGACTGTGTATTTCTGCTGTAGAGCTGAATCCTACAAATCCTTGGTATCATTTGGGACTGGCATGGCTTGCTTATATGACAAAGGAGACTCGTATTTCTCCAAAAAAAGAATTAGAATTGGCCTTAAAGCTTGATCCTACAAATCCGATAGTAAAAAGATACATAGAGAAGTGGAGAAAACATGGCCTATTTTAAAATCTTGTTTGTTGTTCTCGCGTTTTTCTTCACACCCCGATCGGGTTTTGCCGAAAATCTTGTACCAAATCCTGGGTTTGAAGTAGACAAAGATCAAAACGGAATACCTGATTTCTGGTATGTAGAAAAAGGTGCGTCTGCATCGTTTAAGATAGTAGAAAACGGAAAAAAAGGAAAAGCGGTTTCCATACTTGGAAAAGGAAAGATTAGCTGTAAGCTCAAAGGATTAAAAAAGCATACATATTATCTTCTTTCTCTTTATGTAAAAAGGAGCGGTTGGAAAGAAGGAGAATATCCAAAAATTCAAATATTTGAAAAAGAGATTATTCTAAATGAAGTTATTGCCTGGGGAGATTGGATAAAGCTAAGCTTTCTGATAAAGTCTGGATCATGTACTTTTACTAAACTTTCCTTAATAGATCCTAATCTAAGCCATAGAGTCTGCTTTGATGAAGTAGTATTGTCAGAATTTGTTCCTGTCCCGCTATTCCCTAAAGGCAAACTTTATTCTTATTTCCCTGTATTTAAATGGCTCATGCCCCAGAATAACTTTGTGCTAAGCTATTCAATAGAAATTTCGCGACACCAAGATTTCAGAAAAAAATTCATTTTGGGTAGAGTCACATGCCCAACAGAACTTAGTTTCAAAATTGACTTTCCTCTGGATGCTGGAGTATGGTTCTGGAGGATAAAGGTTTACAGAAATGAAAGACTTATATCTGTATCAAAACCTGCTCGTTTTTACCTCATTCCCTACTTCCCTATAGGCATATATGGGGTTCCTTTAGGATACATAGATGTGGTAAAAAAAGCAGGATTTGATTCTATCTGCACCCGCATAAATTCGGTTAAGGCTCTTTCAAAGCTTTCCAAAAAAGGAATAAACCTACTTTTAACCTTGCCCCCAGATCTGAGCACCAAAAAAGCACAGCTATTCATAAAAAAGGTTAGTCACATGAAACATATACTTGCATGGTACCTGAGTGATGAACCAGAGATATGGTTTGTTCCACCTAATTATCTTTGGTGGCTAAAAAGATATATAAAAGCCTTAGACCCACAGCATCCCACTTTAATAACACTCGTAAGAGCAGAAAAGGTTAAAGACTACGGGCAGTGCGCTGACATCGTTATGGTAGATCCTTATCCGATTCCCAGAAAACCGGTCACATGGCTTTCTGAAAGTATTGATAGAGTAAAGGAGCTACTTCCATATAGACCGGTATGGGCAGTAATCCAGGCCTTTGACTGGTCCGCTTTTCCATACGGACAAGAAGACAGAAGTTGGGGAAGAGATCCGACATATGAAGAAGAAAGATGCCTCACATATCTTGCCATAATACATGGGGTAAGTGGACTTTTTTACTACACATTTAAGAGTAAAAATTACTTTATTATGGAAAGGAAAAAACATTGGCATGAAATAAAGAAACTGATAAAGGAGCTAAATGAGATATATCCTATAATTATATCGCCTACCATATTTCCTGTGCAGCATGTGTGCTATTCAAAGGATAAAGCAGTACATTACATAATAAAAAAGTCAAATAACAGATTCTACCTTTTGTGTGTAAATGTTACCCCTTTCTTTAGAAACACTGTGCTAAAGCTCCCGCGTTTCTGTAGCCATGGAAAAGCAAAAGAGATATTCCAAAAAAACTGCGTCCCTATCTGCAATGGGTTACTTAAAGTTCAGTTTTCACCGTATCAGGTACATATTTATTCAATCTTTCCTACTGATTCTGCCCGCTAATTAATAGCCCTATTTTTCCTCTTGCAACCACTTTTTTATCTCATCCTTTGTTGGAATCCTTCCGACACATTTAACCTGACCATCTATGACCAAAGCAGGGGTTCCAAATACACCATAGCTTGCAATCTGATTGATATCTTTTACCTTTTCCACATTTGCAGAAATCCCCAGTTCAGAAAGAGCCTCCATAACATTTCTTTCTGTAGCCTCACATCTTGGGCAGCCAGGTCCTAATACTTTTATTTCCATGACAAACACCTCCTTGTTTTTGTTTTACTGTACAATCGCTCCAAAGATAAATCCAGAAATAGTAGCCAGTATTACCACTATGCTTACAAATGCTAAAGTCTTTTTCGGCCCCATTACCCCATTTATAACCAGCATATTTGGCAGAGACACCGCTGGTCCTGCAAGAAGAAGAGCAAGAGCAGGCCCTTTTGCCATACCAAATCTAAGCAAAACCTCTGTAATAGGAATCTCGGTCAATGTGGCAAAGTAGAAAAACGCCCCCACAATGGAGGCGAGAAAGTTGGAAAGTATTGAGTTTGTCCCTACAAGGTGAGCAACCGTATGCTCAGGGATAAACACAGAAATAAACCCAACAACAAATATGCCCCCGTATAGCAGTGGCACCATAAGTTTTGCAAAATCCCAGGTGGCAAACATCCACTGATTAAGCTCCTCTTTTGAATACCATTTGAATGCCAACAAAATCACAACTATTCCTATTGCTCCAGCTATATACCATCTTATGTTGTATATGGTTTGAGTAAGACTTGGAAGAGGCTCTATTTTTTGAATGTCCTTTTTATAATAAACCTTTGCTTCTCCTGTCTCCTTTCCCCCTTTGGACCATGGTTGAAGGGTGAGGGTATCTTCTGTTTCGTATCTGATATGGAATACCCCGGATGTCCCGTCTTTAAATGTTATTTTTGCGATACCCGGATTGTACCAATCACTAAAGACCAAAAACAGGATCATAAGGCCGATAAAAGTCGCACTCTTCCATATCGGTTTTCCTCCAAAACCAGTGTCTGTCTCGGGCATGTATACGGGAGTCTGAACCCTGTGTCTTTCTTCCTGACGAAACATAAATTCCATAAAAATACCTATTATGAACGCAAACATAACAGCCCCTAAAGCCCTTCCAATTCCGATATCAAATCCGAGTACCCTGGCAGATAAAAATATGGCAAGCACATTTATGGCTGGGCCAGAATACAAAAAAGAACACGCGGGCCCGATTCCAGCTCCCATTTTGTATATCCCTGCAAACATAGGAAGCACGCTACACGAACATACAGCAAGAATGCATCCGGAAACAGAAGCTACGGAATAAGCCAGGATCTTATTAGCACCAGGCCCAAGATACTTCATTACAGACTGCTGGGAAAGAAAACTCACTATCGCTCCTGCAATAAATAAGGCTGGCACAACACACGGTATGGTGTGATGTCTTGCATACCACTGCAATAACCTAAAGGCTTCGATTATCCCCCTTCTCACCTTTGGATTTCCAAGAGGCAAAAAGTAAGCCACTAAAAAGACGCCTAATAAACCAAAAAATATCTGCCATTCTCTTTTGGTCATAAACCCCATAGCTTATTCCTCCTTTTCTATATCTCTATATTCCTTTTTAGGAATATAGAACCAAGTAAAGATTCTGTCAAGTCCTTTTGTAAAAATTTATGTCTTTTTCACACAAACAGGTGTAGCCTTAAAAGCGGGGATCTTTGCCAGTGGGTCAAACTCATCTTCAATAAGCTTATTTACAGGAGATAAAGGGAAGTGGAAGGTGGTAAAAACAGTTTTTCTTTTTATTCCTTCATTCGTTATGGCTCTTGCCTTTATTTCTCCCTTTTTGGATATAACTCTTACATAATCTCCATCCTCTATTCCCAACTCTTCAGCATCTTCGGGATTTATTTCTACAAACGGCTCTGAAAGTATTTGATTTAGTCCTCGAACTTTCATGCTCATCGTTCCTGAATGAAAGTGAAAGATAGACCTTCCTGTAATAAGCAAAAAAGGATAGGCATCTTCTGGAGTTTTATCTCTTGGCACATAATCTATCTTAAAAAGCAAAGCTTTTTTATCCAGACCATTTTTATACAAGATTTGTGTTCCAGGATCTTTTTCTTCATAACATGGCCACTGTATTCCTGTCTTTTTAAGTCTCTCGTAAGTGATACCTCTGTATTCTGGAACGAGCCTTCTTATCTCTTCAAACACATCCTCGGCAGACCCGTAAGAAAATTGGGATTCATAACCCATCTTTTTTGCGATCATACAAATGATTTCTTGATCAGACATAGAAAAGCCCGGAGGATCTAAGGCCTTGTTTACGATCTGAACCCTTCTTTCTGTATTGGTAAAAGTACCCTCTTTTTCTGCAAAACTTGCGGATGGAAGCACAAGATCTGCAAGTTTTGCCGTATCAGAAAGAAAAATATCCTGAACTACAAGAAAATCCACCTTTTTTAAAGCCTCTACAGTTTTTTCAAGATCAGGATCTGTTACAGCGGGATTCTCTCCTATTATGTAGAGTGCTTTTATCTTACCCTTAAGTATCGCTTCTTTCATTTCCAGCAGTGTAAGGCCTTTTTGTAAAGGAAGTTTTTCTCCCCACAGTTGTTCAAAAGGTTTTCTTTGTTCAGACTCAAAGACACTTTTATATCCTGGCAAAAAATCAGGAAGAACTCCCATATCACATGCCCCTTGAACATTATTCTGTCCTCTAAGAGGATTTATCCCTCCGCCCAAGACACCGAGATTTCCTGTAATTACGGCAAGATTACATATAGCCAGTACATTTTGGGTGCCGTTTAAATGCTGTGTGATTCCCATTGCATAACAAATGGCAGAAGGCTTATTCTTAGCATAAAGCTCTGCCACATTGTACACTTCTTTTTCAGTTACTCCGCATATATCAAGAAGTTCTTTTAGACTAATTGAGGCAAGATAGTCCTTGTATTCATTAAATCCGATTACATTTTTTTCTACAAACTCTCTATCTTCTAAGGAGTTTTCTACTATAACCTTTGCTATCGCTGTCAAAAGCGCGGCATCTGTGCCAGGAATGGGGCTAAGCCATATGTCTGCCAGATCACAAAGTTCTATCTTTTTAGGGTTTATAACTACAAGAGCTGAACCATTAGCCTTTGCTCTTTTTATTTCAAGCCCTATTATAGGATGATTCTCGGTAGGATTTGAACCTATAAGTAGTATAGTATTTGCAAATCTAATATCAGCTACGGAATTTGTCATAGCAGAGCACCCAATACTCATAGAAAGAGCCACAGTAGTGGGAGAATGACAAAGTCTTGCACAATGATCAACATTATTTGTCTTAAGCACAAGTCTTGAAAACTTTTGTACCAGGAAGTTCTCTTCGTTTGTAAGCTTTGAAGAACCCAGCACTCCGATGTTTTCGATGTTCTTACTAAATTGTTTGCAGACAATATCTAATGCAAGCTCCCAAGATATTGGTCTGAAAGATCCGTTATGCTTCAAAAGAGGGGTTTTAAGTCTTTCTTCATCATTTACAAAACTGAGTCCGAATCTGCCTTTTACACAAAGCTCTCCCTTGTTTATCCCCCTTTTATCCCCTCTTACCTTTACAAGATGGCCTCTTTTTATTCCCAGCTCTATCCCGCATCCACACCCACAATATGGACAAATACTTTTCACCCAAGTTTCTGGTTCTGATTCCTCACTTTGAAATACACCTGTGGGACAAACATCCACACATGCTCCACAAAAAGTGCAGGATTCCTCAGTAAGATGTACTAAGTGACCATCCTGCTCTATATATCCAACACATGCGCCTTGAAGTCTTCTTTCATAGCAAACCCTTATGCATTTGTTACACAAGATACAGTAGTTGTAATCTCTTGTAAAAAAAGGTTCTTTTATTTCTTTGTACCCTTTTTCTTTAATCTCTATGTTGCTTCCCAAAAGCCCAAACCTTTTAGCCAACTCCTGAATCACACAACTTCCATCCTTTGGACAAACCTTGCACCCTTTTCTTATTTCCAGCCCTTTAAGACAATTACTTGCTCCTGAGCATTCTGAATAACTGTCACAAAAAAGACATACTGTAGGATGAGATGTGTAGGTGAGTAAAAATAAAAAAGCTTCTTTTCTTTTCGCTTCTATCTTCTCACTTTTGGTGATCACCTCCATTCCTTCGCAGACACTTTGCTCACACGCTTTTGTTATCCCTTTGCCTTTTATCTCCACCAAACAAAGTCCGCATGAGCCAGAAGGACTCAATCCTTTTTCATAACAGAGATGAGGTATATCTATCCCGTTCCTTAAAAGGACTTCTATAAGAATTTCTCCATGTTTTACAGAATAAAATTTACCATCTATACTGATTTTCATTGCATCACCTCTGTCATGTGTAAGTCCTTTATCTGATCCCGCAATTCAGCTATATTTTCTTCTGGAGCCATAACCTTTACGATACCCTTTTGTTTTACCTGAAAGAGCACCTCTGCAAACTCTCTGAAGTGTTGTGTCTGCGTTCCCAATATCTCGTCTCGCATCCTCTGACGACTATCTTCTGTATCCTTAGTGAGATAGTATCTTAGAGACCTAAACCCTTTGGCATCAGGTGGCAATGGTGAATCTATATCAGCTATTGCTCTTATTATCGCTTTTGTAAGTTCTCTCTTGCTTAATTCTATTTTTGCTAAGAAATCCGCTGACTTGTCAAAATTTTGCAAGGTGCTTCCTATATTAGGATCTCTATAAGATACAAATACAAGATCACCAGAGAGCCTATCAAACATACAATGGGCACCATAAGCTCCCCCCTGAACCCTTACGGTATCCCAAAGCCAGGTATTTCTGAGATACCTTGTTATTACAAGAGAAGATCCGTGAAAGGTGTATCCGAGTTGATAAAGAGAGGCTCCTTTTCCTACAAAGTTGACCTTTGAACCTATCAAAAGCGCCTCTGAGTCCGGGATGGTTTCTTTTTCCCATGTAAAAGATTCTCTTTTTAAATCTGGTACAGAATGGATAAGCTCATCAATCTGTCTCTCATACCTTTGAAATCCTTCTTGAGGACAAGTTATGTTGACAAGCATGTTTTCTCTACTCATAAGCCACTTATAAACATAAGTTATATCAGAGAAAACTTGATCCCAATCTGATTCTATAAGCTTTGAAAGTCTTCTCAAAAAAAACAGATAGCTTATGCCTTTTATTTTTTCTGCAAGCCAGCCCGATTCACTCATACTGGAACAAAGTCTTGTTTTAACTATCTCGTGTCCTGACGGAATTAGGTTCTTTTCGAACCTTGCTTTCTCTTCCAACACAAGCTGTAAGAATCTGTTCTTTTTGTTGAGATCTACATCTAAAACAAGCTCTTTTAGTATATCTATCAATTCTGAAACCTTGGACAGAAGCGATTTTCCTCTTAGGAACAGCCAAAAACACGCTTCCTTTTCGTTTCTTATCTGATCCACTAATATATGCCTTCTTATACCTCCTGTGTGTTGCCCGATCCTTTGCCCAACTTTCACATAATCTTCTTTTCGGGTTCCCATCTCAATAAGTGCCTTTGCAATAAGTGGCACATAAGGAATATATTTTTGATCAAGTCCTTTCAAATTAAATCCCAAGTCTATGTAAAATATGCCATTTGTGGATATATCGTGGAAAAGAACCTGTGCATCCTTTTGCAAAAATTCTACGGGAATCTTTTTGTTCTCTCTTTGTACATGACTGAGATCCAGTACAGGAATCTTTTCAAGCGCAGAAGGAGGATCGGGAGTCTGTTGGATCTTCCTGAGTTGTTGCACATCATTTATTATTTTCTTCAGCTCCGATTCACTCATTCTGGACTTTACTTCGTCTAACCTTTTTCTTTCTTCCATCTCTTCTCTCTTTTTTAACTCTGGATCAGGCTTTAACATAAGCACTGTTCTGTGAAGGTTGTCTAAGAAGTAAGTCTTTATCATCTGTTCAAAAAAGGACTTATCTGATCTTACCGCCTCTTTTATCTGGGATAATTCCCTCTCAAATGTGAGCGCAGAAATAGGATCTGCGTCATATATCCAGAAACTTAGAGATCTCAACATTAATAAAAGCCCTTTTGGAAGACGGCTGCTTTCATTTTCTCTCAACCTAAACTCTATGGTATTTATAGCGGCGTCAATTGTGTCTTTATCAATTCCATCTCTTACGAGCTGATTTAACACATCAAAAATGAGCTCCTCTACCTTCTGCATATCTTTTAATTCAACCCCTTTCAGTCCTGTAGAAAAGAACAAATGCTTTATCTCTTTTTCCAAACCCACTCCTGCTATATCTTCACCTAATCCAGACTCAATAAGAGCCTTTCTTAAGGGAGAGCCGGGCATACCTATTAAGATGTGTTCTAAAATCATAAAGGAGAGCTTAAGCTTTTGATCGTGAATATCGGGAAATAACCAGTTTACAGTAATCATCCCCTTTGAATCATTTGACTCTGCCATAAAGTACTTGGTTATCTTCTTATGTTGACTTAAGATTGGCTGAGACGGAATAAAGGAGTCTATGTTTCTTTTTTCAAATTCTCTTAGGTATCTTTCCATAAATATCAATCTCTGCTCTGGCTCATCATCGCCATAAAACCATATGAATGAATTAGAGGGATGATAGTATTTTCTGTGAAAGTTTAAGAAGTCCTCATATGTAAGGTTTGGGATCTCTTTTGGATCTCCTCCTGCATCGTATTTGTATATAGTATCTGGGAAAAGACTTCTTAAAGAATACTCATCTAACATCATGTCAGCAGACGAGTATACCCCTTTCATTTCACTGTAAACTATCCCGTTTATGGTTAAAGGAGAATCGAGAGATTTTAACTCATAGTGCCAGCCTTCTTGCATAAATGTATATCTTGTAAGTTTTGGAAAGAAAACGGCGTCCAGATAAACATCAATCAGGTTATAAAAGTCTTTGACATTTTGGCTTGCCACAGGATAACAGGTCTTATCAGGATAGGTAAAGGCGTTTAAAAAAGTGCTCATAGAACCTTTGAGAAGCTCTACAAATGGTTCTTTTACAGGATATTTCCTTGATCCACAAAGCACGGAATGTTCCAGTATGTGAGGCACGCCCGTAGAGTCAGATGGAGGGGTTCTAAAAGTTATTCCAAAGACCTTGTTTTCATCATTGTTTGACAAAGAAAGAAGTCTTGCACCCGTTTTTTTGTGAACATAAAACCTTGCCACCGTCTCTAACTCTTTTATCTCCTCCTCTCTGATAAGCAGAAATCCATGATTCATACTTTTCCTCCTGATCTTTTTAGTTTATCTCTTATCTCAAGAACCATCTTTCTAAGGAAGGGTAAGTGCTTTTTCTTATCTTCATCCCAGCAAGGGATAAGAATATTGTTGTGATACAGGGGTTCAGAAGCAATATCTAACTCTGATACCTTTACTGCTTCGTCCCAAAGCTCTGTATTAGGTATAGGAGAGTATTCTGCTAAGAAAGGAAGGATCTTTAACTTTTCCACAAACCTTATGGTTTCTATTACTTCTTTTACATCCTGATTGGGCAGACCTATCAATATATAAGCACCTATCTGCTCAGATCTGAATCCTGCCTTAAAAAGATAACTTACCGCTTTTTCTACTTGATCAAGGCTTGATAATTTTTTGTCTAAGTTTCTGTGAAGCTGTATGTTAGAACTTTCAAGCCCTAATCTTATGGTTTTAAAGCCTGATCTGTACATAATCTCCGCTACTTCCCTGTCTATACCGGTTATATGAATTGCATTTGGAGTATGAAACCTTAAATCAAGCCCTTTTTTTACTACCATCTCAAGTACTGGAAGTAAATGGCTCTTAGAAGACACAAGAAGTGCATCATCATAGAATGCAAAGTCTGTTACCCCAAATCTTCGTCTCCAATAACAGAGCTCTTCAAAAACATCTTGAGGATCTCTCTGACAAAAATCAGGACTAAGAAATGGACTGGCACAATACTTACATCTATAAGGACAACCCTTAGAAGTCATTATACAAACATAGTTTAACTTTTTGTATAACTCAAAACCAGGATACATGACAGAGGGATCAAATTTAAGCTCTTTTCTGGGAGCTATCCCTAATCTTATGAGACACTCCAGTACCCTACTTGGTTCAGATTCTGTTAAAACTACATCCGCGCCACTTTCTCTTTTTGCATGTTCTGGACACAACCTCGCATATATACCTCCCAAGATCACGGGAACATCAGGATAGAGTTCTTTTATTACCTTGATGGTGTCCTTAACCCCTAAGTACCAATAAGTCATTGCCGAAGTAACAAGAAAAGCAGATGGCCTGCCTGCATATGTAAGCTCTTTTCTAAGGACATCCGGGGTTATACCGTAACGATTAAATGGCCTTTTTATATGACTTAGAGATGGGGGCAACTTGATTCTCTGCTTCCAGAATTTCCCGGTGCCATATTCTTTTCTTTTAGGTCTCCTTAAAGACGAGGCTTTCATATAAGGGTTGTTCACATCTAAGCAGTCAATAAGACGAACATCATACCCTACTTTTCCGAAATAAGAAGCAAGGTATAGAAGACCCATTGGTTTTGCCCAAAAGTCATGGGCAGCAAAATCATATATCCATGGATTTATAAAAATAAGTTTTTTTAACATCATTTTTTTTTTGACATCTATTATAAAAGATGCTATGTCATTTTCTAACTTAAATTTCAAAGGAGGTTTTATGATGGATGTTAGGTATGCCAGGGTTTGGGGAATAGTGGTGGGGCTGCTTTTTATCCTGGTAAGCAGTATCGCATGGTCTGCAAAACTAAAGATTACCATAGATCCCAAGACTCGTAAACCTGTAGTGAAATCAGATGTTCCTGTAGTAGCAAGAAGTATATCACCTACGGGTTGGGTGATGCTTACATTATCCACTGGTGAAAGAGTTGGTTACTTTGTAGATCCTGCGGGTAATGTGTCTGTACAGGTGTTTGCAGGGGCTGTAGAAGTAGCTGCTGGAAATACAGTGGCAAGAATGGAAGCAGGAGAAGCAGCGACTATAAAAGTAAATCCAGCCACTAAAACGGTACAAGTAACTGCACGAAAAGGAGTTATAGATGTAGCTTCTCAGGGGAAAAGGATAAAGATTAAAGCAGGACAACAAACAACAGTAAGTTCTGGCGCGCCTCCATCACCACCAGCTCCAGCACCAGCCATGGCAATGAGAGTTCCTCCACCAGTGCCTCATGTACCAGCAGCACCGCCACCAGCACCGGCTCCAACACCGGCTCCTCCTAAATATCAGGTAAACCCATATGTACCGCCTCCACCACCAGTTATAACCCAAGGAGCAGAATTTCATGGGCAAGCGCCAGCAAGTCCTGCTGAATAAGCAAAAGGAGGGAAAACAATGAAAAGCGCGATCAAAATAGCTGTGGCAACGATAATGTTCATCTTTGGAATAAACATGGCAGGTTATGGTTTTGACATAAAAACTATAAAACAGATTCCTGGAAATATTCATATTGGAAACCTTAAGATACATCCTTATATTGATTCTTCTATTTCCTATACAGACAACATATTCACCGAGCCTAATTCAGAAAAAGGTTCTACTATATACAGAGTAAAACCGGGAGTCCTTTTTCAATTTCCTTTTATGAATCATTTCATCCAATTAGATTACCATGCAGATATCCAGAGTGCAGATAGATTTCATAAAGAATATGATACAGAAGATCATTATCTAAGCGGTTTGATCAATCTGAACTTTAATCGTCTCAATATACTTGTAACAGATAATTGGCAAAGGGCATCTAACCTGCCAGACTATCAGGGAGATATAAGAGATCAGTTTTATTATAACCAGGTGAGAACAGAGGTTTCCTATAAATTGGCAGATCGTTACAAGATAGCTGCCTTTTATATGAATGAGTTCAAAAATTACGGAAATTACAAAGCAAGACCAAATGCCTATGATCCTGAATTAGACAACTACTGGAAAAATGAATATGGATTTGACCTATATTACCGGATTCTTCCTCTTACCTCTATCCTCTTAGAGTATGCATACACCGATATTAATAACAAAGATGAAAATCTACCCAGCACTGACTCAGAAAATCACAGGGTATGGTTCGGTATAAAATGGGAACCAACAGCAAAGATAACAGGTATTATAAAAGGTGGTTGGTGTAGAAGAGAGTACGATGGTCCAGCTGATGATTGGGACGGATTTGGGCTTAAAGCAGATATCACATACAATTATTCAAGTTTCACAAAGTTTACGCTTAAATCCTTTAGACAGCCTGTGGATACCACCGTTACCACAGCAGTCCTTACTCCTCAAGGTATAAGAGTATCAGCTGACTATGGAACATACTACATCAGCAGTGGAGTAACCTTCAGCATAGAGCAGACATGCCCGCGTTTCCCTGGCCTTTCAGCTAAGGCATATTTTTCTTACACAAACGATGACTATCAAGAAAAAGGAATGTTTGCTGAAGAAAGAGACGATGATAGGTTTAGATATGGAATTGATATCAGCTATAAAGCAGCAAGATGGATCAAAGCAAGTGTAGGATATTCTTATCTGACTAACGAATCCAACTTTGATTCTGAAGATTACAGAGAAAATATGTTTACTGCCAGCTTAACTTTGACTTTCTAACAGAGATGTGATAAAAAACTTCTGCCCTGAGTCCTTAAAGATAAAGGGCTTAGGGCAGATTTAGGTTTTAAAGATATGAAAAGGGCTTTAATCCTTCTTCTTATTCCATTTATTGTACTTTCATGTGCCAGGTATCCTAAGATACCAGAGGTCAAAAAGGCTGAAAAAACAGCACCCCAGCCTTCTGAAGACATAGGTAGGCTTTTCCAAAAAAAGGCGGCTGCTTTTGTGCCTCTTATGGAAAGCAAGAAAAGGGAATATGTAATAGGACCTCAGGATGTACTAAAAATCACTGTATGGGATCATGAAGATCTGAACAGAGAAGTAACAGTTTCTGAAGATGGAAACTTTTCGTTTCCTCTTATAGGTAAAGTTCATGCTGAAGGATTGACAGTGTCTGAGCTTGAAAAAGAAATAGAAAATAGACTTTCTGGAAAATATATTATCAACCCTCAGGTTAATGTTACTGTTAAAGAATACAAAAGCAAACAGGTATTTGTCTTAGGGGAAGTGGGAGGTACAGGTACAGGAAAAGGCCCCGGAGCCTATCCTCTTATTGGAAAAACTACCTTGATGGAGATCTTGGCAGAAGCAGGAGGCCCTACAAAAGATGCGGGCTCAGAGGTTATAATAATAAGACCAAAACACAAAAAGGCAAATCCAACCCCTTTAGAAAAAGCCAGTGAAGATGAAATCATAAGAGTAAATCTGAGAAAATTATTAGAAGGGGATATGAGTCAAAATATCGAACTTCAACCAAACGATACCATATATGTGCCAAAGGCAGAATACTTCTATGTCTTTGGAGAAGTAAAAAAACCTGGAAAGTATATACTTGAAAAAGGAATCACCGTGCTAAAAGCTATAACAATAGCTGGTGGAACTACTGAGAAGGCAGCAATAAATAAGACAAAGATCGTGAGAGAAAAAGGGGGACAAAAAATAGAGATAAAAGCCAAGATGACAGATCCTGTTTATCCAGGAGACACTATCATTGTACCAGAAAGTCTGTTTTGAGGTAAAAGATGCCAGAAGAAAAAGAACCACAAGCTCAGTATCCACAATATCCTCAGTATCCTGATTATCAGTATCAGGAAGAGGAAATAGATCTAAGAGAGTATCTGAGGATCATTCTGAAGAGAAGATGGCTTATTGCCACGATTGTGATTGTCATCACAAGTATTGTGGCTATATACTCTTTTATGGCAGAACCTGTTTACAGAGCAACATGTCAGGTCTTAATAGAAAAAGAAAATCCAAAGGTAGTGAATGTAGAAGAAGTATTAGGGGTTGATGCGACAGGAAGGGACTATTATCAAACACAATATGAAATCCTAAAAAGTAGAAGTTTAGCTCTTAAAGTAATAAAAGCTCTTGACTTAGAGCACAATCCAGAGTTTATGCCAAAGCCCCCAACTCTTATTGGCTCTATTATCTCCTGGATAAAAGGAATTTTTCCTTCTAAAAAAGAATCTCGTCCAAAAAGCAAATACGATAGACTCATAGACGCTTATTTAGCTCGACTTAAGATACAACCTATTAGAAACAGCAGACTTGTAAATATAAGCTTTGAAGCAAAAGATCCCGCTCTTGCTGCAAAAGTAGCAAATGCTCATGCCAAGTTTTACATAGAAAGTAACATAGAGAGAAAATTTGAGGCCTCTAAGGAAGCAGTAAGATGGCTTAAAAAGAGAATAAAAGAAGTAAAGAAAAAGTTAGAAGAAGCAGAACTTGCTCTTCAAAGATATAGAGAAAAAGAAGGATTGGCATCTGTAGATTTTGAAGAAAGGCAAAGTATAATCCTAAAAAGCCTGGATGAGCTTAATACTGCTTTGAATAAAGCAAAAACAGAAAGAATTGAAAAAGAAAGTCTGTACAAAGAGCTCATAAAGGTGGCAAACAATCCTGAAAAGATAGATTCACTTCCTGCGGTGGTTGAAAATCCATTAATTCAAAAACTTAAAGCCGAGTATATAAAATTAGTAGCAGAATACTATAAGATGGGGAAAAAATATGGTCCCGCACATCCCGTGATGGTAAGACTTAGATCTGAAATAAAAGCAATAAAAAGGAATATTGCTCAAGAAGTAAAAAATATTGCGGAAAGCATAAAGGTAGAATACAAAATCGCCCTTGAAAACGAACAGCAAATCCTGAAGGCTATGGAAGAAAAAAAGAAGGAAGCATTAGAACTGAACAAAAAGCAGATTCAATATAATGTCTTAAAAAGAGAAGTAGAAGTAAACAGATCATTATATGAATCTCTTTTGAAAAGGCTCAAAGAAGCTGGTGTAACTGAGGACTTAAAAGTAACCAATATAAGCATAGTTGATCCTGCAAGTGTTCCTGAAAAACCGGTAAAACCGAAGAAAAAACTGAATATAATCCTTTCTCTGATAACTTCTCTTTTCTTGGGAATATTTCTGGCATTTTTCTTAGAATATCTCGACAATACTGTAAAATATCCTTCAGAAGTAGAGAGACACTTTAAGACTCCTCTTTTAGGTATAATAGGTAAAATTGAATTTGAAACCGCAAATCCTAAAAAAGAAGAATTGATCATTGTTACTGAATCCAAATCCCACATAGCAGAATCATTTAGGACGATAAGGACCAATCTGTCTTTTGCATCTCCTGATACAGAAAAAAAGACCTTTATCATAAGCTCTGCGTTACCGTCAGAAGGGAAAACCTTAGTGTCAGCAAATCTTGCGGTCTCTTTTTCTCAGGTAGAAAAGAAAGTCTTACTTTTAGATTGCGATTTAAGGAGACCCCGTATTCATCAGATTTTTAACTTAGAAAGAAACGAAGGACTTTCAGAATTCCTGAGCGGAAGTTCTGAGTTAAAAGTAAAGGAGACAAGATTTCCAAATCTTAAAGTAATCACTTCTGGCGTAATTCCTCCTAACCCTGCAGAACTTTTGGCCTCTAAAAAGATGCGCAATCTTTTGGAACAGATAAAAGAGGAATTTGATATGATAATTATAGACTCTGCTCCAATATTAAGTGCCGCTGATTCTATAGAAATTGTACCTCTTACAAATGGAGTTGTTATGGTCATAAAAGCAGCTTCAACTCCTATTCCTTCAGTTCAGACAGCTATAGATCAAATTTCAGATGTTGGTGGAAAGGTCATAGGCTGCATTCTAAACAATGTGGACTTAGAAAAAGAAAATTATTACTACTCCTATTACCGCTACTATCACCACTATTATTACTATTACGATAAAGGCGAAAAAAAGAAAAAAAGGATTGTTTAAGTCATACCTTTCTTGTGAACTTTGTCCAAGAAGATGTAAAAGAAACAGATTCTTCGAGAAAGGTTACTGTGGACAAACAGCTCACCTGCGGGTGGCTTATGTAGGTCCTCATTTTGGAGAGGAACCACCCATAAGTGGAAGAAATGGTTCTGGAACGGTGTTTCTTGTAGGATGTTCTCTTAAGTGTTCTTTTTGTCAAAATTGGCAAATATCTCACAAAGGCATAGGAAGAAAATTTAAAATAAAAGAACTTGTGGAAGAAATAGACAAGATGATAAGGAAGCAAAATGTCCACAACATCAACTTTGTCACACCTGATCACTTTATACCCCATATCGTACAGGTCATAAAGCGAATAAAAATGGATTGGCCAGAAATACCTATAGTATTCAATGTATCTGGATACCAGAGCATAAGCATTTTAAAAGAGATAGAAGAGTATGTAGATATATACCTGCCTGATTTTAAATATTCAGACAGAAGGATTGCTGCAAAACTATCTTCATGTCCAGATTACCCTTCGGTTGCATTAGACGCAATATCTGAGATGTTGAAGCAAAAAGGCTTCTTAGACATAAATGCTCCGCTCGCAAAAAAAGGTGTTATTGTAAGACACCTGATCCTGCCCGGATATATACACAATTCTATAGATGCTCTTTCTATGCTCTATATAGAATTTGGCAAAGAACTCCCCATAAGTCTTATGTCTCAATACAAACCTGTACTTCCACAAAAAGAGCCGAGTCTAAATAGGAAATTAAAGAAAGAAGAATTTCTCGAAATCTATCAGCACATGCTTGAGCTGGGATTTGAGAATGTATTTGTTCAATTTCCGGAAGATACAGAAAATGAATCAGCCTTTGTGCCTGATTTTACCTCTTCACAGCCTTTTAAAGGAAACTTAAAGAAAGGATTTGATACAAGGTGACTTTTATGATAATAGAGAACCAAAAAATAAAAAAGAAAGGAGATGAGGTAAGATGACAGCAAAACTTATAAAAGGCACAGAGATTAGAGAAGAGATCTTAGGAGAAATAGAAAAAGAGGTTCAGCAAATTAAAGAAAAACACGGGGTTGTACCAGGCTTGGTTACCATTTTGGTGGGAGAAAATCCCGCTTCTGTCTCTTATGTCACATTAAAGATCAAGACAGCAAAAAGATTGGGTTTTAAAGAGGTACAAGAGAACCTTCCAGAAAGTGTTTCAGAAGAAGAATTACTGGCAATGATCGATAAGTACAACAAAGACGACTCAATCCATGGCATATTAGTTCAACTTCCACTTCCAAAACACATAAACGAGAAAAGGGTTCTCTATGCCATTGATCCTGACAAGGATGTGGATGCCTTTCATCCTGTAAATGTGGGAAGACTGGTCATTGGAGAGCCAAAGTTCTTACCATGCACCCCTGCTGGTATCCAAGAGATGATTGTACGGGCAGGAGTTCCCACAGATGGAGCCGAGGTGGTAGTAGTGGGAAGATCTAACATCGTTGGAAAGCCCATTGCAATAATGATGATGCAAAAGGGCAAAGGAGCAAATGCTACAGTAACAGTATGTCACACTGGAACAAAAGATCTGGAATTTCATTGCAAGAGAGCAGACATACTCATAGTTGCTGCTGGAAGACCGGGCCTTGTTAAAGCCGAATGGATTAAACCAGGAGCATGTGTGATAGATGTGGGAGTAAATAGAGTGGGCATCAGTGAAAAGACCGGAAAGCCTATTCTCAGAGGTGATGTAGACTTTGATAAAGCAAAAGAAATAGCTGGCTGGATCACTCCAGTTCCGGGTGGTGTAGGGCCTATGACCATAACTATGCTCATGAAGAATACGCTTAACTCCCTCAAATACAAGCTTGGACTGTTATAGTAAAAACTAAGGCGGGCTTTTTACCCGCCTTTTTCTCACATGAGAAAAGCTTCAAGGATTAGACCCGCTGAAAAAGAAGCTTTAAAGCTCTATCTTCCAAGACTTCAGATACCCAATGATGAAGTAATATCTTCAGAGATATTTAAAAATAAACACTCACCTCTTTTCTTGGAAATAGGTTTTGGTAAAGGGGAGTTTTTATACGAAATGGCATCCCAGTATCCTGAAATAAACTTTGTGGGGATCGAGATATTTATCACCGGCATAGCAAAATTGATAAGAAAGATGTGTAACTATGACAACTCTAATCCTCCTCAACCAGAAAACATAAAGATCCTTATAAAAGACGCATTTCTTGCTTTGAAAGAAAACTTTTTAGACAATTCTGTTCAAAAAGTGTTTATCCTTTTTCCAGATCCATGGCCAAAAAGAAAACATCACAAAAGAAGACTTATTAATCCAGAATTTGCCAAACTCCTCAAAAAAAGACTTTCAGAAAATGGTTCTGTGCTTATTGCTACAGATCATGAAGGATATCTTGAAGTTATCAGAAGTGTTATGAAAGACGTGGGTTTTAAAGAAGAAGCAGGTGTAGATCCTCTTGTATTTAGGACAAAATATGCTCGAAAGGCGTTAGAAAAAGGAAGAAGAATATATCAATTCTTATACAAGAAATAAAAATGCACGGATTTATGGCTGTGTATTACAGAGAGATTTTGATATTGAAAAGGCGTTTTTTTAAGATAATTGCCTCTATGTCTGTCTCTCCCCTGCTTTATCTTATAGCCTTTGGATATGCCCTTGGAAATTCTATAATAATCGACGGGCACACTTATAAAGAGTTCCTTATCCCGGGTCTTATTGCTATGAGCAGTATGACAAGAGCTTTTGCAATAGGAAGCGAAATAAACATAGCTCGATTCTACTGGCACATATTCGAGGAATTTCAAGCCTCTCCCATAAGTAATTGGTCATATGTACTTGGTGAAGCCATGGCAGGAGTCACACGAGCCATAATCTCCGCTTTGGTGATAGTACTTCTTGGACTGGGATTTGGAGTATTCCTTGATTACGGAAACTTATTTTTTTGGCTTTCTGTGTTTCTGAATGCTTTCATCTTTTCGTCTTTTGCAATAGCCCTTGCAATGCTTGTAAAATCACATGCTGATCAAGCAATGCTTACCAACTTTGTAATCACACCTATGGGTTTTTTGTGCGGAACATTCTTTCCGGTAGAAAAGCTTCCTTTGTGGGCACAGAAGTTCATCTATATGTTGCCTATTACCCATGCCTCAAAGCTCATAAGAGCATCAGTTTTTGAAAAACCCATAAACTACTTTTCGCTTTTATACCTTTTTATCATCGGGGCAATATCTTTTAGTATCGCTGTAAGCGTTGTAGATAAAGCAAGAGATTAAATGATACACAACAACTTTTTTCCTGCTATAAAACCGGTTATCAGATCCTTCTTTTGAGTAGATTCAGGAAAAGAAATCCGAAGCAGACTTACCCCGTCTACCACTTCTTCTTTAACAGGAAGCTCTGGGTTAGCAACTATATCTTTTGTGATGCTTTCTTCAAATTCGGATTTTAGAAAATAAAAAACCTTTTTGCTAAAAGTAAGAAGAGTGGAATCTTTACTTACATAGGAACCAAAAAGCCTTATCCAAGCCTTTATCACCTCTGCAATAACACCCTCATCTAAAAGAGGATGCTCAACCGAGTTTGGTACGTCTTTAAAAAAAGAGTCAAGACACTGGGAAGCACCCTCCACAATTCCTGCCAAAGGAGAGCCCCTTTTTTTCATATCCTCAACAGCCCGGTCTATTTCGTACTGACTCAATTCAAGCTCAGTAGCTAAATGAAGTATCATGTGCCAGTTAATGGAAAGAATCTTTTCTTTGTCTGAATTTTCTTTTTTTATCCCTCTTATGATGGCTTTTATATGTCTGGGACTTTCATCGTATGATAAAAAATCTTGCTGGAATAGGGCAAAAAGTGCGCCTTCTCTTCCCTGATCTTGCACCCATTTCTTATATTCTTTTACAAGTTCTAAAAATCCTTTACCTGGTTTCAGCCTTTTATCAGGCAATATAACATTTATTCCTGCTCTTTCTTCTGGTTCCATATACCAAGGCTTACAAATGCTTACAGGAAAAAGAGACGAAGGTATCTTATTCCATATGATCTCAGGGGCAGAACAATGAGGAAATAAGAATGTATCACTCATTTTTAAACTCCTTTTTTAAAAATTTAGATATAACACCTAATGCCGTTTTTGTACCGCCTCTTTTAGAGGCTAAAAAAGTCTGAAACCTTTTCTTTACAACTTCTCTATCAACCTCATCAATTGCCCTATGTACAAGGCATCTGACAAGTTCCTTTTTATCCTTTACCACAAGAACCAGTCTTTCATCAAAAAGAAAGCTTCCTACCCAGTTAAAATTCTCTATAAATGGTCCGACACAGGGAATTATCCCAAAAATTAGAGGCTCTAAAAAGTTATGTCCCCCGCAAGGTCTCAAACTTCCTCCCACAAATACTGAGTCTGCAATCGAATAAGCAAGTTTAAGCTCTCCTACCCTGTCCCATACAAGCACATCTGCTCTCCAAGATGAATCCGCTATCTCTGATCTGAGTTTGTAGCTGATATTCCTTTCTTTTAATGCCTTTGTCCACCACGAAACTCTCTCCAAATGTCTTGGGAAAAGAGCAATCGTACAGTTAGGAAGCACCTTTAAAACTGCCTGAATCACCCACAACAGATCCTGTTCTTCCTCCTTTCTTACAGATCCCAACACCACGATCTTCCTTTGCCTTGGAATAAGTCCTTTTACGGGATTGTTTTCCAAGTTGTCCAATTTTATTCTATCAAATTTTATATTACTCATGACTTTTACTTTTTCTTCTCCGAATATACTTTTATACCTTTTAGCATCCTCCTCTGAAATGGCATATATCATAACAGGAGAAAGCTTCTTCCAGAGCCCTTTAAATTTTTCGTAAATCTTAAAACTTCTCTCACTAAGCCTTCCATTTATCACCAAAACGGGTATGTCCTCTCTCTTGCAAGTATACAGAAGAGCTGGCCAAAGCTCAGTCTCGATTAATATCACAAGCTTAGGCTTCCACATAGAAAGTGCTTTTTTTAACACAAAGCTAAGATCAAACGGCAGATACCTTATGTAGAGATTTCCCTTAGAGCCCTTTTTTAATATTTCTCTTCCTTGGGCAGTATTGGTGGTAGCTATGATATTTAATTCCTTAAGATGGGAAGCCAACTCTAACATTATGTAACATTCACCTACTGAAGCGGCGTGCATCCAGATATCAAAAGGTCCTTTTTCTTTTCTTCTTATCAAAAGTCTTTCTGACCACTTATCTCTAAGTCTTGGAACAAAAAAAAGCACAGGCAGGCATACCAACCATATAAGTTCATAGATGGCCAATATAAGGCGTATCATTTCTGTATAACCTTTACATCAGGTGGAGGGACAAAAGTAAAAAGCCTGTTATCAAGATCTTGATGAATTTCTTTTTTTATTTCAAAACAGGTGATACTTCCTAATAAATTAAATATCTTAATTTCTACGATTCTGTGACATTTCTTATCCACACAGACTTCAATCCTATCTATGTCCTGCCAGCCTTTTGGTTTTAAGATAAAAACACGACTGTTTTTAAAAGATATGTCAAAGTCTTCTTTTAAGTCTCTCATACCATTAAATATGTCTGACAGTACAGACATTTCCTTGGCAAAACTCTCTGAACTATACCTGTACACAACCTTTTTGTAAGGCAAATACCACCAAGCCTGTTTCCCGTCACACAAAACAAACTCATGTTCTGGCTTTTGCTGTTCTATCCTTATGTAACAGGGTGGTTTGAGAAATATCTTCCCTTCTGCCAGATCTGTCTCTTTAGCTTCTCCCAGCATGCTCATCGTGTTAGAAACAATATATCTGCTGTACAAAAGAACCAGTCCTCTTTTCCATTGAGCATATCTTTGTTTAACTTGGTTAAAACAGGAATGAGAACTTGCAAAAACTGAACTTTGAGAAAAAAGAAGAAAAAATATCAAAATTAATCTACTCGCTCTTTTTCCCCCTTCTCCCATACACCACTCTTGGCCTTATCCCGTCTGAAGGACCTACAATTCCTTCTGCTTCCATTGCTTCTATCATTCTGGCGGCTCTATTATAGCCTATCCGCAATTTTCTTTGAAGCATAGATATAGAAGCCTGACCAGTTTTTATTACCAAATCAACTGCCTCTTCATACTTCTCATCCAGTTCTATTGGTCTTTCCTCTTCTTCCTTGTCTTCCTCCAATCTTATACTTTCCATTACTCTTTGGTCATATTCTGCTCTTTTCTGAGATTTGAGAAAATCGGTTATTCTTTTTACTTCCTCTTCAGATATAAAAGCACCGTGTATTCTCTGAAGTCCTGCTACACCAGGGGGAAGAAAAAGCATATCCCCGTTTCCCAAAAGATTCTCTGCCCCAATAGTGTCCAATATGGTTCTGGAATCTACCTTGGAGGAGACTTGGAAAGAGATCCTCGTGGGAAAATTTGCCTTAATAACACCTGTTAACACATCAACAGAAGGCCTTTGGGTGGCGAGAATAAGATGAATGCCAGCAGCTCTTGCCATTTGAGCCAGTCTTGCCAAGGATTCTTCCACTTTTTTAGAAGATGTCATCATCAGATCTGCCAACTCATCTATGATTATTACAATGTATGGAAGTGGTTCACCATCTTGACCAGACATCTTCTGGTTGTATGTCTCTATGTTTCTGGACTCTGTCTTAGAAAGAAGCTCATATCTCATCTCCATTTCATTAACAGCCCATATAAGGGCATTGGTAGCTTCCTTAGGCTGAGATACCACAGGATGTAAGAGATGGGGAATCTCATTGTAAACTGAAAGTTCTATCCTTTTAGGATCGATCAAAAGAAAACGCACTTTTTCAGGAGAAAGCTTAAAAATAATACTGTTTATCATGGTATTTATACAGACACTCTTACCAGTACCAGTTGCACCGGCGATCAACAAATGAGGCATCTTAGTAAGATCTGTTACTACCGGAGCCCCTGTTATGTCTTTTCCGAGCGCAATAGGAAGCTTATAGGTGGAATTTCTGTAAGCCTCACTTGAAAGCACCTCTTTAAGATACACCATTTTTCTATTCTTATTTGGGATCTCGATTCCAATCGCCCCTTTTCCGGGAAGAGGTGCAACAATCCTTATATGAAGTGCTTTGAGAGCCATCGCAAGGTCATCTGAAAGACTGGCAATTTTGCTGATTTTGATTCCAGGGGCAGGTTTGAATTCATACATGGTGACAACTGGCCCGGGTAATATCTCCACTACATCCCCTTCTATTCCGAAGTCTAAAAGTTTTTCTTTTAACAGCTTGGCATTAGTCTCAAGCTCTTCTATAGAAACCTTCTTCTCCTCCTTAGGTGGACTGTTTAACAGCTCTAAAGGAGGAGGAATATACATATCCTCTCTTTCTGTTTCTACCTCATCCGGTGCCTGATAATCCTCTTTTGATTCGGAGCTTATTTCAGGCTCTATCCATGGATTTTCCTTTATAATGTCTTTTACAGCCACTATTGAAGTATTCTCTTGTTTTTGACCTTTACTTGCACTCTTTTTTCTTATCTTCCTAAATAACCTGTTCTCCAAAAGAGCATAAGTTCCTGCTATGGAAAGCCTTCCCAAAAACATAGAGATTAAAAATATACTAAAAACCAGAATTATTCCGGCACCTACTTTGCCGAAACAAAGGATCATCAAGTAAGTAAGTTTATTGCCAACAATTCCGCCAGGATGTATCTTGGTTCCTTTAAAAAGGAATTTGTGGCCCAATAAAAATTCAAGGAATCCAGACATTAGGATGACAAAAAAAAGTGAAAACAAAAGATCAGAGACTTCTAATAAAAAATCTCTTTTTACAATTCTGGAGATCCCGGCTAATATAAGGAATACAGGAACAAAAAAAGAAGAAAGCCCAAAAACAGAAACGAGAAGGCCTGAAACATGAGCACCAAATATCCCGAACATGTTATGATACTTGGCAGAAAGAGTATGAGTTATCCATACCAGCTTATCTGACGGGGAATAAGAAAAAAGGCTTATGGCAACTATTATACCAGCAATTAAAAATCCTATACCACTCAGCTCGTTTAATACCGGATACTTATCTTTGTTCATAATCTACAGATGGATTATTATAGGTACAATAAGTGGATTTTTTCTTACCACATTGTAGAAAAAACCTTTGAGTCTCCTCTTTATGTCTGATTTTACAGACTCCCAATCTATAGAGCTTCTGTCTAAATCATCAAATACTTCGAGCACCACACACTTTGCCTCTTCAAGCAGATATTCTCTATATTCCTGAAGTATAAAACCTTTGGATATCACATCTGGACCATAAATGATCTCACCAGTTCTTTCGTCAGTAACCAACACCACTATTACCATTCCATGAACACTTAACTTTTTCCTTTCTTTCAGTGTTATGTCATCTATGTCACCGGTGCCTTTTCCGTCTATCAGTATCTTGCCAGTAGCAATCTTTTCATCTCTCCAACATATACCATCTTCACATGCAACCACATCCCCGTCTTCTAAGAGCATTATGTTTTCTTTTGGTATTCCCATATCTATTGCCAATTGC
Organism: uncultured Desulfobacterales bacterium; assembly: GCA_964393645.1. Taxonomy (GTDB): domain Bacteria; phylum Desulfobacterota; class DSM-4660; order Desulfatiglandales; family JALVZP01; genus JALVZP01. The sequence continues at coordinate 29,704 of CAYMUI010000041.1, forward strand.
GCGTGCTTTACCAGATGTCTGTATTCTCCATGGATGGGAATAAAATACTTCGGCTTTACAAGACTTAACATAAGTTTCAATTCTTCCCTTTTGGCATGTCCTGATGCATGAATGTCTGCTACAGTTTCATACACTACATCTGCTCCAAGTTTGTAAAGAAGATTTATTATAGAGGTAATTGCCGCCTCATTTCCAGGAATGAATTTAGATGAAAGTATAATTGTATCTCCCGGTTTTATCTTTACATATTTATATCTGGAGTGTGCCATTCTAACCAATGCAGACATAGGCTCCCCTTGAGACCCGGTAGTTACGATCACAAGCTCATTTTCTTTGTAAAGTGGCAGTTGCCTTTCTGTTATCTCTACTCCCAGAGGAATTTCAAGAAAACCAAGCTTCTTTGCTATGGTAACAGCAGAAACCATGTTTCTACCCATAAAAACCACCTTTCTCTTGAACTTAGAAGCCAAGTTCACTATTTGCTGTATCCTTGGAATATTGGTAGCAAAACTGGCTATTATTATCCTGCCCTCACTTCTGGCAAATATGCTTTCTAAGGTATTTTTTATTTCCTTCTCTGTAAGACTAAAGCCCTCTTTTTCTGCGTTGGTAGAATCAGAAAGCAAAGCAAGTACCCCTTTTTTTCCATAGAAAGCAAATCTTGCTATATCTGTACCATTGTTATTAACGGAAGTGGTTTCTATTTTAAAATCGCCAGAGTGAACTATTATGCCTTCCGGGGTTTCTATAGCAAGACCTACTCCATCCACTATGCTGTGAGTAACATTTATGTATTCTATCTTGAAAGGATCTATATGAGAAACATCTCCTGCCTTGACATACACCAGATTTCTCGGCCCAACATTATATGTCTTTAGCTTTTCTTTGAGCAACTCAAGAGTGAAAGCCGTGCCAAATACAGGTATGTTTAGCTCTTTTAATAAAAAAGGAGCAGCACCTATGTGATCTTCGTGGCCATGGGTTAAGATGAGCCCTTTTACAAACTCTTTTTTTTGTTTTAAATACGAAAAATCAGGAATTATTATATCCACGCCCGGAGTATAATCATCGGGAAACATAATCCCAGCATCTATTACCAAAATATTATCTTTGTACTCTAAAACCATTATGTTAAGACCTATTTCTCCCAATCCCCCAATCGGTATAATCCTTAGCACGGCTACTGTTACCTTTATCTTGTTATGGATTTTTTATTATGATAAAATTTTTTTTAAACTATGCCAATTACTAAATAGGAGAAAAGGAATATGGCGGGCGTAAACAAAGTGATTTTAATAGGAAATTTGGGCAGAGACCCAGAATTGAGATACACTCCGAGTGGCGTCCCTGTAGCTACCTTTACATTAGCTACTACAGAAGAATGGAGAGATAAAAATACAGGAGAAAAACAAGAACATACAGAATGGCACAGAATAGTGGCATGGAGGCGTTTAGGAGAAATATGTGGAGAATACCTTCATAAAGGAAGCAAAGTCTACATAGAGGGAAAGTTAAGAACGAGAGCTTGGGAAGACAGAGATGGAAACACAAGATATACTACAGAAATAATAGCTCAAACACTACAGATATTAAGTCCTAAAGGAGAAACACCTGAAGACATACCAGAGCCTCCACCTTCAGAAGAACCTATTGATACGGAAGAAGACATTCCATTTTAATGGTCAGACTTATCACTTGCAGAGGGAATTTCTTTATCAGATTCATGTATTGCTTTTTTAAAATTCTTTATGCCTTTTCCTATACCTGCACCTATTTCTGGCAGCTTCCCTGCCCCAAATATAATGAGCACTATCACTAAAATTACTATCAGCTCTGGCATTCCTATCCCAAACATTCTGTTCCCTCCTTTACGCTTTGTTTGATTTTCTCTCTATTTTCATACATCAGTCAAGTCTTTTCAAATAAAAACTCTTTTTCTTGCCAACGGCAAAGATATTCGGTATCTTCCTGACAGGATATGAGCACCCAACAATTTGATGTAACTATAATAGGATGTGGACCCGCTGGTAGTAATGCAGGGCTCAGGTTGGCAAGATATGGATTAAAAGTGGCCATATTAGAAAAGAATAAACTCCCCAGATACAAACCTTGTGGTGGAGGAATTGTATTTAAAACCTTTAAGTACATACCGATAGACATATCTTCTGTCATAGAAAGAAAGTGCTATTCTGTATCCCTGAGCATGGTCTCTGCCCATAAGCAATTTATTATTAAAAGAGATTCTCCTCTTATATCCATGACAATGAGAGATAAGTTAGACCAGCTTTTTGCAGAAGCTGCAATAAATGCGGGTGTAAAGCTCTTTGAAGGTTGCAAACTTAAAGACATAGAAGTCAATAAAAGAGTTCTCTTAAACACAAGTGCAGGAAGTATAAAAACGGATTTTGTAATAGGAGCAGATGGAGCAATTAGTACTGTTGCGAGAAAAGCTGGCTGGAAAGAAACAAGAACACTCATTCCCTCTATAAACTGGGAAGTATTTGTTGAAGATAAGGAATTAGATAAATTTACTGATATGGCAAGATTTGACTTTGGTATATTTTCTGGAGGATATGCATGGATGTTTCCAAAAAGGGATCATCTTTCCATAGGTCTTTTGAAAACCAGGAAAAACAGCTTTTTTCCAGATCTTCTTATAGAGAAGTATCTAAGATTTCTGGGTATCAAAAAGGTTTTATACATGAAAAGATATCCTTATCCAATACCCATAAGCCCAAGAACTGACGGATTTGTTAAAAACAGGATTATATTGGTAGGAGACGCAGCAGGTTTTGTGGATCCTATAACAGGAGAAGGAATTTCAGGTGCAATATTAAGTGGAAAACTCGCAGCAGAAGCAATAGTTAAAGGGAGATTTCAAGAGGACAAAGTAAAAAAAATATACGAGTCTTATCTAAGAGGAATCATACTTTCAGAATTCAAAATAGGCAGATTCCTTTCAGGACTAACCTATAAGTACCCGAAAATAAGAGACTTTCTCTTTAAAACCTACGGGCAAAAGCTGGCTGAAGCATTGGCTGACACGGCATTGGGCAGGACATACAGAAGTCTGGTGCTAAGTCCATTTACTCCTGTAAAGATTGTTTTATACCTTATCCAAAGTAGTATAGGCAAGGTGAAGTAACTTCCTTCCAGCAGAGTTAAATATAACCTCCACTTTGTCTTCAGCAACAATCCTGGATATGACCCCTGTCCCAAAGGCAGGATGTTGCACTGTATCCCCTGGAGAAAAAAGAGAAAAAGTTTCTTTTCTTTTTCTCTCTTCTAAATCTCGGTATTCGTAAAGCTGGGGAGGAATGCCCTTTATAAAAGAAGAAAGATTGTCCTGATTCAAATAACTTATACCAGACTCCCAAAGAGGAACATACTCATCTCCTGGATAACATATCACCAAGTGATCCTTTGCTCTTGTGGCTGCTACATACATGAGCCTCCTTTCTTCTTCTAAGGACTCTATATCTCCCATTGCTCTTGCAAGAGGAAATCTTCCCTCCACTACCCATATTATTATTACTATTGCCCACTCAAGCCCTTTTGCAGAATGTACAGTAGATAAAGTGAGAAAGTCGTCTTTTTCATTTTTTAATTCATCAGCATTTTGAGGTGGTTCTAAAATAAGGTCCTCTACAAATGAACGTAGACTTTTGTATCTGGAGGCCATGGGGACGAGTTGCTCTAACTCCCTTTTTCTCTTTGGATAATCATCAAACTTTTCCTGCATTATGGGCAGATAATAGTCTATCACAAGCCTTACAGCATCAGCCGGAGAAACCTCTTTCTGAGACATATCAGAGAAAAGCTTTGCCAAGCGTTCCAAACCCTCTTTTTCTGCTTTTTTGAGCCCAGGCCATCTTGACAGCTCTTTTGGATGAACACCGCTCTCTTTTAACCAAGCAAATATCTTTTCTGCCTTAGAAGACCCTATATTTTTTACAAGCCTCAGTACACGCATCCAGCTTATGATATCGTCTTTGTTTAAAAAAGCCCTCAAGTAACTTAGAAAATCCTTTATGTGAGCAGATTCTAAAAACTTAAATCCACCATATTTTACATAAGGGATTCCCTCTCTTGTAAGTTCTGCTTCCAGCTCAAAAGAATGATAAGCTGCTCTAAAAAGTACAGCCATGTCTTTAAGTGAATATCCTTTTTTCAACTGCTCTTTAACAAACTGACATACAAACTTCGCTTGTTTTGGCTCTGTTCTTGTATTTACGAGTTCTGGCTTTCTTCCCCCTTTCTTAGTGGTGTAAAGGCACTTAGTATATTTTTTTACCGCTTTCTCCATTATGGCATTCGTAAGATCTAATATAGGCTGGGTAGAACGATAGTTCTGTTCCAGCTTTATGATTTTTGTGTTTGGAAAGATTTTTGGAAATTCAAACATGTTGTTATAATCAGCTCCTCTGAAAGAATAGATTGCTTGCGAGTCATCACCCACTACCATTATGTTGTCATGCTCAAAACAGAGTCCTTTCAATATGTCTGCCTGGATCTTATTGGTATCTTGATACTCATCTACCATTATGTACCTGTACTGTCTTGAAAGCGTAGATCTGATGTCCGGGTTATTCTGAAGAAGTTCTCTCAAATATACTAAAAGATCGTCGTAGTCTAACAAAGAGTTTTTTCTTTTATATTCTCTATACATGTAAAAGATCTTTTTTATGTAAGGAGAAAATTCTAAAAGGTGCTCATACTCCTCTTTCATAATCCTTTCGATCGTCTTTTGAGTGTTAACAGATTTGCTTATGATATCAACGATAGTGCCCTTCTTAGGAAATCTTCTTTCCTTTGGAATCCCTAACTCTTGAATAAGATCAAAAATAATCTGCTCTGTATCCCCTCTATCTAAGAGAGAAAAACCTTCTTCAAAACCTATAGCCGAGCCATATTTCTTTAATATCTTATTAGCAAGGGAATGAAAGGTGCCACCAGATACAAATCTACATCTTTCATCTTGAAGACTACTTGCTCTTTCAAGCATCTGCTGAGCAGCTTTTCGAGTAAAAGTAAGTAAGAGTATAGAAGAGGGAAAAATGCCCATTTCTACCAGCCGAGCCACTCTGTAAATTAAGGTTCTTGTTTTACCGCTACCAGCACCTGCTATCACAAGCACGGGACCATCTATGCTCATTACTGCTTGTAATTGTGCACTATTTAACAATCTTTCATAATCTATCATCTCAACAAGTAACCCCTAAAATTATATGATAAAGCATTGTTGCAACAGTTACTAAGATGAAAAGAAATATACCCGCAGGAACTATGAAAGATAAAATAACTCTTGTATAGCTTGTCTCATGCACATATTTTAATCCTAATATCTGTATGTATATCCTCCACACAGAAGCCACGATACTGCCTAACATAGGAAAAAGACAGAAAACCTCTGGTGCCTGAGAATAGCACACCACAAACAAAGTGTGTTTTAAGCCCTTTTTCCCTGCTCCAAATAGAACCAAAAAAATATGAAGCAGAATAGAATATGCGAAAATTCCGAGCGCAACAATTATCGGAATAATTAAGAAACTGAAAAATATTATGGTGTTGATAGATCCAAAATAATCAGCATTTTTTAACGCACTTATTACAGAAGGAAACTTTTCCTCTAATAAAAAAAGCTTCCAAAAAAGAGAAAACATAGAACCTATTGAGCCCGTTATAATTCCAAAGACAAAAGCATCTTTTATGCTCGTCTGAACGGTTTCAGAAAAAAAATGGGCAGGAGAAAAAAGTACTTGTTTAAACTCCTTCCATAGCAGAGCTAAATCTCCTTTTTCCTCTTTTTGAAGCCTCTTATTGTAAAGCATCTTTTTATCAGACCACCTTTTTATCCAATCCACTATCCCGCCTCGTGGTGCTCTTCTAAGCAGCTCTTCTCTCATCCTGAGCCCTTCTTCTGTTTCTAATGCACTTTTTAAACACTCAACCCTTAAAGGACAATCTATACACCTTTCTCTTACTTCCCTTATACCAGAATCTCCCAGAGGAAACACTTCATCCAGAATCCCAAAACATGAAGGCTTCTCATTCCTGCTGTTTTTCATAATCAGTAGCTCCTCATCCTATGGTTAAGTAAATACCATAACAGATGCCAAAAAGGAAGCAAATGAGAAGATCATAAAGAAAAAGGCATAAAATAGAAAAAAATACCAAGATAGCGTCCCTGCATAACACTGTTACCGAACAATGCCTTGATTTTATTGGCTGTGTCAAAAAGAAAATATCTTCTTTTCTCAAGACCTTATAAACAGAACGCTCGTTCCGTAAGAATTCCTTACCAATTCCCTGATCAGAATATCGAGATTCTTTCCATAAGAACACTGGTAAAGGAATTTGACAACAACCCTTTCCTCATGAAGGATTAATAAAAAATTTTGCGTGTTATTCAGGATAATTCTGAGGGGGATATACTATGCAAGAGCTGTGGACAGAGGTAAAGAAAAAGATCGCTCAAAGGATTCCCAAAAATAGCTATTCATTATGGATCAAGCCCATCCAGTTTTTAAAAAAAAGCGGAAATACTATCTATTTGGGATGTCCTAATAAATTTTCCTGCAAATGGGTTTCAGAAAATTTCTTAGACCTCATAAGAGAGTGTTTTTTTAGCGTTTCAGAACATAAATTTGATTTTGAATTTAAGGTCATACCTAAGCACAAAAATACAAAATCTAAGCTTTTGTACTCTCCTGAACAGATGTATATTGATGACAGGTTTGCTGCAAAAGGGCCGAGAAGATTACATCTCAATCAAAACTTTGTATTTGAAAAGTTTGTTGTAGGACCTTGCAATGAATTTGCCTATAATGCATCCACCGCTTTTGCTCAAAGTGAAGAGTGGAACTACGGCACACTTTTAATGTTAGCAAGTACCGGGCTTGGTAAAACCCATCTTTCACAAGCGGTAGGTCATTGGATATTAAACAAAAAACCTGAAACAAGGGTTGTTTACATAACAGTGGAAGATTTTATGAATGAACTTATATATGCGATAAGGACAAAACAGGTGGACTCTTTTAAAGAAAGATACAGGAGATCTTGTGATGTACTGTTGTTAGAAGAAATCCATTTTTTAAGTGGTAAAGAAAAAACCCAAGTAGAACTTGCTCACACACTTGACTTCCTTATAAATGACAAAAAGAAGGTGATATTTACAAGCTGTCTTCCTCCCAATAAAATTCCGCGTCTTTCTAAGGAGCTGTCTTCCCGGCTCTCCTCAGGGCTTATTACTCCTATAAACTTTCCAGACTATGAAACACGGTTAAAAATAATCTCTCAAAAGGCAAAGGAACATAAACTTAATTTAAACGATGAGATTGTGGACTTTCTGGCTTCTAAAATAACTAAAGATGTGAGACACATGGAAAGCGTAATAAATTGCTTAAAAGCAAAAGCTGAATTAATGAAAGCAAAAATAGACCTCGATCTTGCAAAGGAAATAGTCTCTCATTTTGTGTCTCCGGATCCTGTTCTCACATTAGAAGATATAATGAAACTGGTGTGTAGATACTATAGAGTGGATCCTGATTCTCTTCGCTCCAGATCTAAAAAAAGGCTATATTCAAATGCAAGAAATGTCTATGTGTATATGGCTCGTAAATATACTGATAAACCTATCTCGGAAATAGCAAAGAGTATCAATAGAACTCATTCAACCGCTATATATGCATTTGAAAGAATAAAAAAGATGATAAAAAAAGATGCGAGCATAAAAAAACAAATAGCTTTTTTAGATCACAAGATAGCCGAAATAAAAGGGTAAAAAATTATCTTCTCACTATTCTGCCCAGCCATTTGAGGGATCTTTCGATACTTGTAAGGAGGGCGAGTGAATATATGTAATTTACCATTATAGTGCAGGACTCCTGCAATCCCTTTGGAGAAGTATTGGCAAGAAAGTTTATGTTATCTTCTGAAACAGAGGCTCCGTTACTGAGATGAAAGTTTGCTACAGGGTTTAGGGGCTTTCCGGTTGGGGTCTTCTCTTTCATTATATAGTGAGCCGCTATCTTTATCATCGGCCTTTCTAAGGCCTTTACAAGCTGTTGATCCTTAATCCATCTCTGATCAGACAAAATCCTTAAAAGAGCCTTATTAAAATCCTTCCAGTCTATGTCCCCTCCTAAATTGGCTTTGTTTAAGATTACTCTTCTTTCTCTTTTGGAGAAGAATTCCAAAAGCTTTTGCGATTTTAAAGAAAACTTCACATCGTTTCCTTCTAATATGGGCTTTAAGTACTTGTCCCAAAAACCGGGCACAGGGCTTAAGGTAACAAAATTTTTTATTCTTTCATCCTCTTTTTTTAGGTGTTCCATCACTCGAGCAATCAGCACTTTTCCTAATCCTAACCCTGCAAGACCGTTTTGAGTATTGTTTATGGAGTAGAATACAGCCGTGTCCACATCTTCTCTTTCTTCAGAACTTTCTCCCAAAATTTCATCAATTCTTTTAGGTATCCCTTTTGTGATAGCCACTTCAATAAAAACTATCGGTTCATGAGGAATAAGCCTATGATAGAGAGCAAAACATCTTCTATCCTTGCCAAGCCTTTTTATCATCTCCTCCATGCTTGTCATGGGATGAACAAGATCACTTTTCTTTATTATTTCTATCTGTCTGTAGGTGGAGTCTAAGGTTATTTCTTCTAAGTATAAAAATCCCTCACAAAACCACAATTCAAACAGAAGCACTATGTCTCTATCCAATGCCTTTAATTCCTCTTGGCGAGACTCTCTCCTCAAAGCCAATATGTCGCTTCTCATATCCAGCAAGAACCTCAGTCCTCCAGGAATCCTGGATATGCTTAAAAGCGTGCTCAGTCTTGGAGAAGAGACCCTGTGTCTGAGCTCAGATAATAAAATAGACCACTCTGAAGGGCTCATGTCTGAAACATGAATTCTTTCGATTAAAGGTAAAAGGTCTTCTTTTGGAGTTTCCATTTGTTCAATAATGTCTTTAAAAAGACCTTCCTTCTCCTCTAAGGACATATCAGTATAAAGAGATCTAAGCCTTTGAAACATCTCTTCTTTATTATCCTCTTGATCCTCAGATATGCGCTTTAGTATTTCTAAAAAGTTTTTCTTTTTATCTTGTTTATACATAACTTACCCCTTCTGTTTTGCATTTACTTTGAATTGATTATACAATACATTAAAAAAAACTAAAGGGGTTTAAGATGGAATCCTTGCTTACCGCAGAGGACAAGATTCAACTTAAAAAACTTAATATAAAAGAGGAGGATGTAATTTGGCAGATAAACATGTTCAAAAAAGGAACTCCATACGTACAACTTGTAAGGCCATGCACTGTAGGGGATGGAATTATAAGATTGTCAGAAAAGGAAGCAGACAGGTTTGCCGTGTTATATGATGAAAAAGCAGCGAATCTAAAAAAAGTAAAATTTGTTCCCGCTTCAGGAGCTGCCACAAGAATGTTTAAGGCACTCTCTCGTTTTTATAACGAATGGGAAGGGATCAGAAGAGTAGAAGAACTCTGTAGGTCTGGAGACCAAGATGCCAAAGATTTTTTACTCTTTTTAAGAAACATAAAAAAATTTGCTTTTTATGAAGAACTGGATCAGGTACTAAAACAAAATGGCTACAAAACAGATGAGCTTATTAATCAGGGGGACATAAAGAAGCTTTTACACTTCCTTTTAACAGAAGATGGACTTAACTATGCGAATCTTCCCAAAGCATTAATAAAGTTTCATAAATATCCCGATGGTGCAAGAACGGCTTTTGAAGAACATCTCGTAGAGGCAAGTGGATACATACTGGATCAAAATGGGTGTTACTTACACTTTACTGTATCTCCAGAACACAGGGTAAGATTTGTACGATTTTTTGAACATGTAAGAAGTAAATATGAAAACAAATACTGCCACAAATATAATGTAGAATTTTCTATTCAAGACCATTCCACAGACACGATTGCAGTAGACATGAATAACAGGCCTTTTAGACTGAAAGACGGAACCCTTCTATTTAGGCCAGGAGGACATGGAGCCCTACTGGATAATTTAAATAGCATAGACGCTGACATTATCTTTATAAAAAACATAGACAATGTGGTTCCTGACAGGATTAAGCCTTTAATATATTTCTGGAAAAAAGTTCTGGGAGGATATCTGATAAGTATAAAATCGCAAATAGATAACCTCATAAGACTTCTTTTTCAAAAGGCAGACAAACAGGTTCTTGAAAAGGCGTCTGAATTTTGTAGAACACATCTCTACAAGGAAGTGCCTGCAGGGTTAAAATTTGAAGAAAAAAAAGCTTACATACTGAATTGCCTTGATAGACCTTTGAGAATATGCGGGATGGTAAAAAATGTAAAAGAGCCTGGTGGAGGGCCATTCTGGGTAAAAGATTCCTCTGGAAACATATCGTTACAAATAGTAGAAAGTGCTCAAATAGATATGTCTTCAGAGGAACAGAGAAAAATATTTAACTCTTCAACACACTTCAATCCAGTAGATATAGTGTGTTCTATAAAAGACTGGAAAGGCGAAAAGTTTGACCTAAAAAGGTTTAGAGACATGAACGCGGTGTTTATTACCCAAAAATCAAAAGACGGAAAAGAACTAAAGGCATTGGAACTTCCAGGACTTTGGAATGGGGGAATGGCGTACTGGAATACAATATTTATTGAAGTGCCATTTATTACATTTAATCCTGTTAAGGAAGTAATAGACTTGCTAAAAGAAAATCATCAGTAATCTTATTAAGATAAAAAAATTATATCTTTTTCTTTAGCAAAAAAACAATTTACAGAAGAAGAATTATATTTCTCGCTAAGTTTGTCTAATTGAGAATCTGTCCTTTCTGGATCATGGTGAAAAAAGGCGAGTTTTTTCACTCTCCCCATCTTGGCCACTTCAATAGCATATTCCATGTATGAATGTCCCCATCCTGCTTTTGAACTTTTATACTCACATTCTGTGTATTGAGCATCATGTACTAACAAATCAGCATCTTTTATAAATTCTACAATTTCCTCTTTTTTTTGGAATGGCTCTGTATCATACACCGTACAGAAAGAGCTGCCGTTGTATTCAAACCTGTACCCAAGACATGCTATTGGATGAAGTAATAGTTTGGTTTTAAGCCTCAATCCATCGTCTATATCGTATTCTCCTTCTTTTAATTCAATGTATTCTACTTTTGCGGCCAAGTCCTTATGCAGCACAGGAAAATAGTTGTATGTCCACTGTCCCCCAACTATCTCTTCTAAGGAATCTTTTTCAGATGCTCGAGGGCCAAATATGTCTATCCTCGCTTCAGCTATGTACATAGGTGCAAAAAAAGGGAAGCCCATTATATGATCCCAATGGGTATGAGTTAGAAATATCTTTATACTATTTTTTTGGATTTCCCCCTTTTTAAGCAGGTAATTTCCCAACTCTCTTATACCTGAACCAGCATCGATTATAAAACTCCGCCCATCATCCAAGATGAGCTCAATACATGCCGTATTTCCACCATATTTTACAGTTTCAGGGCCTGGGCACGGAATAGAACCCCTCACTCCCCAAAATCTCACTTTCATCTTATCCTTCCTTTTCCTTTTCCCGGAATCTATAGTCTGTTTTGAGCCGTAAAACTGAGTTTATATTCAATAACAGGGCAACTTGCATAAAACAATAATCTGGAAACAATTCCATCAATTAACCTGTTCAAAAAAGAAATTCCTCCAGACTTTGGATAAACCAACTTTACACTTCCTTTTATATGGGCCATCTTTTTTGCCAACTCTACTGCATCTTGAAAGTTTCCCAACTGATCCACAAGTCCAAGTCTTTTTGCCTGTGAACCCAAAAGAATTCGACCATCTGCCACTTTCTCCACCTTCTCCACAGGAATATGTCTGCCTTCTGCTACTGCTCGTATAAACTGATCTCTTACTTCCATAAGCATATCCATTATGAGCTTTTTTTCTTCCTCGGTCATTTCTCTGTAAGGCGCGCCTATATCTTTAAACCTTCCGCTTTTAAGAGCAGAAAGTTTTATACCCAATTTATTCAAAAGCTCTTTTATCTGAACAAAGTCCATTATCACTCCTATGCTTCCTGTTATTGTTCCCGGATTTGCCACTATCTTATTGGCTGCCGATGCAATATAGTATGCTCCTGAAGCACCGATACTGCCTATGGAAGCAATTACCTTCTTTTTTTTAATAGTCTTTCTAATCTCTCTGTAGATCTCTTGGGTAGGAGCAACAGAGCCACCCGGAGAATTTATCCTGATTATAATCGCTTTTATAGAGTCATCTTTTCTAAATTTTTCTATATATCTCGTTATAGAAAGAGCGTCTGAAATAACCCCTTCAATTGGAATTACCCCGATCTTGTTTGAAATACTTAACGGTAGTGAATGTTTTTTTAAGACCAAGATACTGATTATGCTGAAAAAAACCGCTAATATGAGGAGGAGAAAAAAGGCATAAAAGAGAGATCGTCTTCTGTTGGACATCTAAGTTTACTCTTTTAGGTTTTCTAAGTTCAAATTTTTTATCTCTTCTTTTAATATTTCTCCCAGACTTGGTTTGAATCCTTGTTTACTGATGTACTCTTTGTACCTCTCTTTGTCTTTCTTTTCCTCAATCCTTCTTATGGAAAGAGCAATTTTTTTGTCCTGTGGCGATACATTTAGAACCTTTACCTCCAACTCATCCCCTACATTATACTGTTTTAGTGAGGCTCCTTTTGGTATCTCAGACACATGAACCAATCCTTCTATACCTTCCTCTATCTCTACAAATATACCGAAATCAGTGACACTGGTAATAACACCCTTTATTATACTGCCCGGTTTACATTTCTCTGCTATAAGTTCCCAAGGATTAGGAGCAAGCTGTTTAATCCCTAAGGAAAAGCGACCAGCATTTCTGTCTATGTTTAGTACCACTGCCTCCACTTCATCACCAACTTTAAACAGTTCTGCTGGATTTACTCTCTTTTTACTCCAAGATATATCAGAAACATGCACAAGACCATCTATGCCTTCTTCTATCCCAACAAATATACCAAAGTCCGTAATACTTCTTACCTTACCTTTCACTACCGAACCTACAGGATATTTCTCCTCCACTATATCCCATGGATTTGGCTCTACCTGTCTCATTCCCAACGCTATTCTTCTTTTAGGTACATTTATGTCTAAGACCACCACATCTACCACATCCCCTACATTTACCACTTGTGAGGGATGTCTTATCTTCTTTGTCCACGACATCTCAGATATATGGATTAAACCCTCTACCCCTGGCTCTAATTCCACAAATGCCCCATAGTCTGTTATACCTACAATCTTCCCTTTTACTCTTGCTCCAACGGGATATTTCTTCTCAGCATCAGTCCAAGGGTCAGGAGTAAGCTGTTTTATGCCCAGTGAAATCTTTTCCTTTTCTTTATCAAACTTTAAGACCTTTACTTTAACCTCATCTCCGGGCTTATACAGTCCGACAGGACTCGTGACCCTTCCCCAGGATATATCTGTTATGTGAACAAGGCCATCTATCCCGCCAAGGTCTACAAAAAGTCCGTAATCGGTAACACTTTTTACTTTTCCTTCAAATATTGCTCCCTCCCTTAATTTACTTAGCAGTTGTTTTTTCATAGTTTCTCTTCTGTATTCCATTACCGCCTTTCTGGAAAGCACTATGTTCTTTTTGTACTTATCAAACTTTATCACCATGAACTCGTGTTCGGTGCCAATAAAAGAATCCCAATTTTTTACTGGTCTAAAATCTAACTGAGAGCCAGGGAGAAAGGCTTGGACACCATCTATGTCCACAAAAAAACCGCCTTTTGTCCGTGCCTTGATATATCCTTTTATTATGCCGTTATTTTTAAAAGCCTCTTCAATCTTGATAAGCGAGCGTTTTTGTCTTGCTTTTTCCTTAGAAAGAACGATGATATCCCTTTCTTCATCTTTTTTTACCAGTAAAGCTTCTACCTTGTCCCCCACCTTTACGGTTATCTCCCCGTCTTTATTTAAGAACTCTTTGATAGGAATAATTCCCTCGGTCTTGTATCCAATATCTACAAGAGCAAATTCTCGATCTCTGTCTATGTGAACTACCTCCCCTTTTATAATCTCCCCTACTTCCAATTCTTTAAAACTTCTGTCATAAAGCTCCATTAGTTCTTTATCTTCCATTAAATCTTATCCCCCTACCGATACTTACTGCACTTCTATATCAAAGCTCTGGAAGAACTTCAACTTTTTTCTATATAAAAAAGCATCTTATCAACCACTTCTTTTATACTTAACTGACTTGTATCAATGATTACGGCATCTTCTGCTGGTTTTAACGGAGCAAGACTGCGAGACTGATCCTGAGCATCCCTTTTTGCAAGTTCTTCCTTTATCCTCTCCAGAGATATGTCTTCTCCTTTGTTTTTTCTTTCTGTGTACCTTCTCATTACACGAGTATCAAAAGAAGCGGTAAGAAAAAACTTTATTCTTGCATTCGGAAACACTACTGTTCCCATATCCCTGCCTTCTGCCACAAGATTGTGGTTTTCTGCTATTTTTCTTTGAAGTGCGGTCATTACATCTCTCACTTCTCTTATTGAAGATACATCCGAAGAAAGCAGATCTATCTCAGATGTTCTTATTTCTTCGGAGATATCCCTTTCTTCTAAAAAGATTCTCTGCTCTTCACCTTGGTAAACAAATCTTATTTTCATAGACTCACACACCTTCTTTAACAGGGATCTGTCCTCAAGGCTTATTCCCTTCTCTTTTACCAGCAATGCCACTGCTCTGTACATAGCTCCTGTATCCAAATATGTATATCCCAGCTTTTTAGCTAATATCTTAGCTACCGTGCTTTTACCTGAACCTGCGGGTCCATCAATAGTTATTACATCTCGCATCTAAAGCACCTCTTTTAAGGCAGAAATAAATCTTTCGTTTTCTTCTCTTAAGCCTACTGTAATCCTTATGTATTCTGGAAGGCCATAGGCTTCCATAGATCGGACAATAATGCCTTTTTTTAACAGCAATTCGTAGACTTTTTTTGCTTTATACGGAATCTTGATGAGAAAAAAATTTGTTACAGAAGGCACATATTCCAGACCCATTTTTTCTAATTCTTTGTAAAGATATATCTTTCCATCTCTTATAACAGAAATGGTTTTTCTAAGGAATTCCTCGTCATCCAAAGCAGCCAGTGCTCCTGTTTGAGCAAGTGAGTTAACATTAAAAGGCTGTCTTATTCTTTCCATGTAATTTATAAGAACCTTGGATCCGAATCCATATCCGACCCTAAGGCCCGCAAGTCCATATATCTTTGAAAAGGTTCTCATCACCAAGATTAATGGATGTTCATTTAGTATTTCTATGCCATTTGCTATGTCCGTTTCATCCTGAGCAAACTCAATGTATGCCTCATCCAAAACTACTATTACATCCTCGGGAACGACACTGAGAAAACCCTTCATTTGATTTTTCTTTACAGCACGCCCTGTTGGATTATTTGGATTGTTTAGGAATACAAGCTTGGTCTTAGGAGTGATTGCCTCTGCTATTGCATCAAGGTCTATATCAAATCCTGCAAGAGGAACAGATACCACTTGGCCTCCTGCTCCTTTTACTATCTTTTCATATACCAAAAAGGTAGGAAAAGGCTGAACAGCCTCTTCCCCGGGCAAAAGAAAAGTTCTAACAACAAGTTCGATCAGTTCATTTGAGCCATTTCCCACAATAATTTGGTCTGATGGCAATCCAAGTTTGTCAGAAAGCTTGTGCTTTAAGTAAAAAGCGCTTCCATCTGGATATCTGTTTAAGTCGTTCAGCTTTTTTTTTATCGCGCTTAATGCCCGTGGAGAAGGACCAAGAGGATTTTCATTAGAGGCAAGCTTTATAATTGAGTCTTTTTCAATATTCAGCTCTCTGGCCAGTTCCTCGATAGGCTTTCCAGGAGGATAAGGCACCAGATGTTCGATCTCTTCTCTCGTCAGCCTTTTCATTACCAACCACCTCTTCTAACAACGGTATTATTTTTTTCTTGCATATGTTTTCTAAGGTGTATTCTCTTATACTCTTTTTAAACATCCTATGAGTATTGGTTCTGGACAAATACTCTAATATCTTTCCCGCAACAATCATGGGAGGATCTTCTAATCTAAAAAAGCATACATCTTCTCCTATTTCCTCAAAAGGTGGGATCTGGGAACAGGCTATCGGAAGCTTTATCATCCCGGCCTCTAAAAGTGGAAGACCAAAACCTTCGTCTTTACTGGGCATAAACAACATATCTGCCATAAGATACAAATCCCGAATAAGGATTCTGTCTAAGACAAGCCGTTGCCCATCTTTAAACACATATTCTGCCAGTATGGCTATGTTGTCAGAAAGCCCCAAGTTATCTATCCAGTACTTTAACCTCCTGTAATAGGAAACAGCCTTTTTTTCATGAGGGTCATAAGCACCAGTGAGCAAAAATAATATGTCATAGCCAGCAAGTTTTATTCCTCTGACCACATGAATGGAAAGTTCTATGTTTTTTCTGGGGGTAATCCTGGAAGGCTGGACAAATACAAGATCCCTCTCAAACAACCTGAGCTCTTCTGCTAACTTAACAGACTTTTCGTTTAAATAAAAAAAACTGACCGGATCTATTCCGTTAGGAATAACATGCCAGTCAGCATTGATTCCTTTTTCTTCAAAGAGCCTTTTTCGGGATTCAGAAATCGTTACATATCGAATGAGAGGATGTATTTTTTTTAAAATGTTCCACGGCTTCTTATCTAAGAACTCTGCATAGTGAAGGTGAAAATAAGGAGAATCATGTGCCCAACTTATTACGGGAACCTTCTTTAGCTCTGCAAACTTTCTCAACCCTACAGTAAGAGCCAGATTAAAAGGCATATGAAGTACATTGTGAGCTATGATAATGTCCAAGTCTTCAGACCATCTTTCTAAAATCTCTACCACCTTTTCGCTGAGCTCTTTTAACAACCTTTCATTACCTTTTTTTACATCATCATGCATCTTATTTATAAGACTGTTATTTGAAGAAATGAGAGGCTCTATGTGAACTGAATAAGGCAGGTTCTCGCTTCCGCCCATTCCTGCCAGGACTTTTACTGAATGACCCAGTCTCTTAAGTATCATAGCCTGGTTATTTAAGACCTCTTCTACCCCACCCACAATCGGTGGACATGAGTAGTGAATGAGACCGATTTTCATCTATTTTCCCTCAAAAGAGTTAATTAGATGCAAAAGTCTCTTTTCAAGCACCTCAAATGAAAAATACCTTTTTCCTATCTCATAATTCTTTTCTACCGATGCTATTAATCTGCCCGGTCTGAGAAAGTCCATAAGCTGATTTACCACTTCTTTTGTAATAAACGACTCAAACTTTATAACATCAAATCCGTAGGGTTCTATGTCTTCTACAAATATAGAGTACCTATTAACTACTATTGGTTTTTTAAAGTATACTGCTTCCAGAAAGGCGTTTCCAAAACCTTCATATCCCGAGGGGTAACTTACTATATCTGCAGCCTGATAAGCGTCATCAATGCTATACTCTCTGTCACTCTTTGCCCCAAACATTCTCATAGGGCCTATCTTATTTCCTATAAATATAAGTTCTACTCCCAGCCTTTCTGCATATTCCTTTACTCTTTCTTGATATATATCCCCTTCGTCTCCTGACTCATGGGATATTACCAAGCGCCGTTTTTTTATATTCAGCAGACTTACTAATTCCACGCTTCTTTCTATCCACTTCCGGGGCACAACCCTTGTAGGCTGAAGCACAAAAAGGTCATCATCACCGAAACCGAGCTCCTCTCTAAGCTGAGCTGCTTTCGGGTTTTGTTCATAAGGTGGATTTGCAAAATCAAAAACATTTGGAATTATTACATTACTTACACCTCTTTGATAGCTCAACTGCCTGGATGCCATAGAATTGATCACCACATGTCTTATAGAAGGAAGATTTGGAGGAAATGCATAAAGGATATAATCCTGAACCGCATTGACTAAGAATCTTTTTCTTTCCCATGAAAAATCATGATGATGAGCAATACAGGGGATCTCTGTTTCTGCTATAAACTCGGTAATAGCAATTCCGAGCGGAATATTTAAGGGGATAGCAAGTGCATTTTCCGGAATGATAAGATCTATGTTGAAGTTTTCATAAAATTCGTATAGCTTTTTTTTAAGTTCTTTTGCAATAGAGTGAATCTTATCTGTCAGCCATCTTTCTCTTTTTGATCTTCCAAATATTAGCTCATTTATTTCTATTATTTCGGGATGTTCAAAATGTGCTTTTGGTTCTAATAAGGAATGATCCTCTGGAGTATCTAATTTCCCTGCGAAGAAAAAACATTCAAAGCCGTTTCTTTCCAGCACCTTGACCCACTTGTAGGTTTCTAAAGAAACCCCATCTGTACCCGCAATCCTGGTGGAAATAAAACCTATTCTTTTCATAACACCTCCTTTTTTCTTGACAGAGTCTCATTTTTTTCTTAAACAC
>CAYMUI010000042.1:0-11825 GCA_964393645.1 uncultured Desulfobacterales bacterium
TCTTCTGCCTGGGGTTCATCCATAGGAGGGGTGATAAACATAATCACAAAAGAGCCTGTTAACTCCAAGATACCAAAGGGATATGTAAAGTTTTCCTATGGAGAAAGATATACCTACGATACAGGAATGCAGATCTCTGGCCTATACAAAAAAGTGGGCTATTATCTTTTTGCTGGAAGACAGGGAACAGATGGAATGAGAAACAAAAGAGACTTTAAAAGAAACAATATCTTTTCAAAACTGAACCTGAAGCTTTCAGATAGCATCAATGTAAAACTTTCACTCAGCTACTCTGATCCAGAAAATGATTTGGGAAATAACTTACATGCTATTCCTTCTCTTAAATCTTATTTCAAAAATCACTTCTATTTTTTAAAAGCAAACACGGACGCAAAACTTACAGACAAACTAAGTCTACACTTTATGTTTTATCACATAAAGCAAAAGCTCAACTTAGACAACAAACACCTGTTTTCAGCTCTTCCTTACTTTACAATAAGTTCAGATGAAGAAACTTACGGAGGAAGGCTGAGACTGTATCTAGAAAAAGGAAGGCATTCAGCAAACTTAGGGTTTGACATAGAAAGAGATGACCCAGACATAACGATAGATGCAGGAAGAGTCCTTCAGTCCTTAGGAGCACCTCCTACAGAAAGCTTTGATCCTCACAGAGAAAAATGGGCTGTATACATCAACGACACCATAGACATAGGAAACTTAACCATAATACCGGAGCTTAGATACGATCATGACAGCGTAACAGGTTCTTTTGTAAGCCCGAGCATAGGCGTTGCTTACAGACTCGGACAAAACACTATTCTGAGAGCCCAGTTTGCAAGAGGTTTTTCTCCTCCACCCCTTTCATGGCTTTACGGAGGGGGTTTATTTCTTCTACCAAACAAGGGACTTTCGCATGAAAGGGTGCTTCTCTATCAGATAGGAGCAGAAACAAGTGTTTTAAGATACTTTTGGATTAAGGGCACACTCTTTAGACAGGAGGTAGATAACTACATAATTCGTCAGTCCGTGCCACCTACTGTTTTGGGAAGATACATAAACAATGGGGACATGAAAAAGCATGGTTTAGAGTTTCAGTTTGAGTCTCTTCCATTGTGGGGATTTACTGTGTCTGGATCATACACCTTTTTACACTTTAATCCTGAGCAAGAAACAGGAAGCTCGAATCAGAGAAAATACACGCTGGGTATAAAATACCGTGCACACGGAATAGAGGCACAGCTTTTTGGAAGCTATATATGGTGGAATGCCAGCTCAAACTATGGAGCAAAGTACAGTCACATGGTGTGGGATCTGGACATAAAGAAAAGATTTCAGTGGAAAAAGAATAAAGCATATGTGTTTTTGGGAATACACAATCTTTTTAACGGCTCCCAGTACACATTCATAGACAGAAAGAATCCCAGAAGGTGGGTAGAGATGGGTTTCAGGATAGACTTTTAAGATTAAGGGAAAAAGAGATGAACAAAAAGATTATAGTGGTAGATAAGGGAAAAAGACCAGAAAGTCGAGGAGTATGCTGCGGAGCTATCTTAGCTATTATCTGGTAGTAAAAAAGTGTGGCCTTCTTTTTACATAGTAAAATATAGGTCAAAATCTGATCCTGAAACCCTTACTCTCTACTCCACCAAAACTTCTGCCCTTATACTTATTCCAGAAGAAACCTACACAGCTATGCAAAACAGGACATCCTTAAGTGCCGAAGATGAAGCACTTCTTAAAGAACTGGGTTTTCTTGTTCCGGATCAAAAAGCAGAAATAGAACACACGATAAACATGTTTGACAAAATGCAGATACCCTATGTTCAGGTAATAGTCGTTCTAAACATGGATTGTAATTTTGCCTGTAGATACTGCTTTGAGGGAGACTCAAAAACAGGAATTTACATGGACAAAGAGGTGATGAGGCAGAGCATGAGGTTTATAGAAGAGCAGATAAAAAAGAGCCAAACAGAAGAGCTCTTATTGGGACTTTATGGAGGTGAACCCTTACTAAGTCCTGATCTTGCAAAGCAGGTGTTATCTTCAGCAAAAGAGATATGTGTAAAAAACGGGCTAAAACTCAGAACCACTATGGTAACGAACGGATCTCTCTTAAAGAGAAATCTTGTAAAAGAGTTAACCCGGCTCGGGCTTCAGAAAGTAAGAGTAACCATTGATGGCCCCCCAGAAGTACATGATCATTTCAGGCCGTTTAAGAATAGAAAAGGAAGCTTTCGGGTCATTCTTAAAAACCTGAAAGAATGTGTAGACATCATCCAAATGCTCGAAATAGCTGGAAATTATTCGAGAGAGACATACAAAAGGTTTCCTCAACTCTTAGATATCCTTTTGAAAGAGGGGCTTACACCCGAAAAGGTGCAACTTGTAAGATTTGAGCCGATCATAAATCAGCCAAAAGGCATCTCTTTATATAAAGGGGGTTGCTCCTCAATAAATGAACCCTGGGTAGTAGAAGCAACCCTGTTTTTAAGAGAAGAGATAATAAAAAGAGGTTATAAGACGAGGAAAATAGAGCCAATATTTTGTATGGTAAATAACAGAAGATCGTTTATCATAGGCACGGATGGAAGTATATATAAGTGTCCTGGATTTATTGGTATAGATCAGTTTAAAATAGGAGATGTATTTCGCGGGGTCGTCAAACCCGATGTTTACAAACCTGGCATATGGAAAAATGAAAGGTGTGCTTCCTGCGTCTATTTGCCACTGTGTTACGGAGGATGCAGGTACATGTCGTATCTAAGACACGGAAGCGTTGAGATTTTGGACTGTCAAAAGCCTTTTTTTGACAAAAACCTGCATAAGTTTATAGAACAGGAGCTTAGATTTAAGAACATTGGATAGAGAAACCAAAAATCTGTTTTTGTTTACCACTCTTAGTACTGTCTGGGCTATTATCTTCGGTTTAATAGGGCCATTCTATGTAATTCATGTGGAAAGACTTAGCGGAGGAATGGAAAAATTAGGGATTGCGTTTGGAATTATGATCTTTTTCCAATCCCTTGCCTCCTATGTTGCGGGCAAAAGTTCTGATAAACTCGGAAGAAAACCTTTTCTTTTTTTAATAGCCTATGTAAACACTGTGATCCTGTTTCTCTATACCGTAATAAAAGGTACATATCAGCTTTACATACTTCAGGGACTCTTTGGAATAAGCAATGGAGTATCCCAGACTATAAGTACCTCTCTGCTGGGAGATATTACTACTCGAGAAAAAAGAGGAAGAGCAGTGGGAATATTTCACGCTATCGTAGGAATCGCCTCTTCTGTAGGACTGGTATTGAGCGGATATGCTGTAAAGGTTTACGGGCTAAAAACTATTTTTTACTTGGCGTCATTCGTGCTCTTCTTTTCTACTCTGCTTCTTTTTGGAATAAGAGAGGACATAGTCCTTGACCACAAAGAAAACTATCAACACAATCCCTGCACTAAGGACTAAGATCTGCTGAGAATATCGCGGAAACTTGTATATTAGATAGTTTTTCACAAAGTAAAGAAATGGAACTGATAAAACAAACCAGGCTATGAGTGGAATAAATCTCTTCATGACTACTTCCCCAAACAGAACTGACTAAATATCCTTTCCAATATATCTTCAGTGGTTACTTCTCCTGTGATCTGTCCAAGGCTATCCAGAGCATTCTTTATCTCAAAGGCAATCAAGTCAATAGTGCCCCCACTTTTTAAAAGGCCCAGAGCACTTCTTAAGGAATCAAGGCAGGATTCAAGCGATTCCTTATGCCTCAAATTAGGAGCTATACTTGAATCTAAAAGATCTTTCTCTCCTTTTATCGCTAAATCAAAAATAGCGTTTTTCAATTCTTCAAGACCTTCTCCTGTAAGAGCAGAAATCTTTACCATAGGAAAACCATAAGAAGCCAACTTGTTGAAATCCTGCTCGCTTAGGCCAGAAGTCAGATCTATTTTGTTTAAGACAAGTATAGAAGGCTTTTCTTTACACATCTCTATTACCTCTAAATCTTCCTCATCAATTCCTCTGTGCTGGTCAACAACTATCAGCACAAGATCGGCTTCCTCCAACTTCTTTTTAGCAAAAAAGATCCCTTTTCTTTCTACTTCATCTGCCACATCTCTTATTCCAGCCGTATCCACGAGCTTAAGAGGAAGCCCATTTATCAATATGCTGCTTTCTATAATGTCTCTCGTGGTTCCCGGAATAGGACTTACTATTGCTCTTTCTTCATCCAAAAGCCTGTTTAAAAGACTCGATTTTCCTACATTCACCTTTCCCACTATTATGATACTTATGCCTTCTATCCAGAATCTCTTTTGTTTATGCAAACTTATAATAGCTTCTATCTCAGAGATGAGTTCCTGCAGTTGGGGTATTAAATCCTGCTCAGAGATAAAAGCCTCCTCTTCTTCTGGAAAATCTATGGCAACCTCCACACGGGCTAACAGATCTGCAACTTTTTGCTTCAACTGGTTTATCTTGTCCCTCAAACTTCCTCTGAGCTGTTGAGATGCTAAGTAAAGCCCTACTTCTGATTGAGCATTTACCAGATCTACCACTGCTTCTGCCTGAGTAAGATCTATTCTGCCATTTAAAAATGCCCTCAGAGTAAATTCTCCTGGTTTCGCAAGTCTTGCCCCTTCAGAAAGAACCAGCTCTAAGATCTTGGAAAGCACCATGTATCCACTGTGGGAATTGATTTCCACTACATCTTCTCTTGTGTAAGAATGTGGAGCTTTCATGTAGCATAAGAGCACTTCATCTACGATATTGCCAGTTTTTGGATCTATAATGTTTCCCAAGTACAGCTTGTGAGATTCAAATCTTTCCACTCTTTTTTTGGGCACGAAGATCTTTCTCGCAATAGAAAGAGAAAGAGAACCGCTTATTCTTATAATTCCTATCCCTGCCTTTCCGATTGGAGTAGAAATAGCAGCAATGGTATCTTCAGCGGTCATCTTCCCGTTTTGCTTTGGGTATTATAATAACCTTTCTTAAGGTTCCTTCTCCCTGGCTTTTTGTTTCAACTGAACTGTCATTGCGCAGTGTAACATGTATTATTCGCCTGTCTCTCGCATTTAAAGGTTCTGTAGCGATAACCTTTCCTGTCTTTTTAGCCTTTTCTCCCATAGAAATGGCGAGCTTTCGCAGGTATTCTCTTCTTCTTTCCCTGTAGTTTTGTATGTCTAATGTGATTCGAACATTTTTCTGAAGTTTTTTGTTTACAATCCTGTTTACTATAAATTCCAAAGCATCTAAGGTCCTTCCCCCTTTTCCTATAAGAATACCGGAATCATTTCCTCCTTCTATTTTGAGCAATACCCCTTTATCAGAATCTTCCGAGTTTATCCGCATATTCTCCAACCGAAAAAAAGCAAATATATTTTCAAGTGCATTCTTTGCGAGCGAAATTACATCTTCAGCGTCTCCCTCTTTTTTTACCTTGACCCTGATTTTGCTCTTTCTTCCTCCTACTATTCCAAATATCCCTGAAGAACCCTGTTCTAACACCTCAATTTCCAACCTTTCTTTCGGAAGATTCAATTCCTTGCACGCCTTTTCAATGGCTTCTTCTTTCGTCTTCCCTTCAAATATAAATGTCTCAAGTTCCATACATCAACCTCCCCTATCTCAGGTTGTTTTTCTTTGAACCCTGTATTGCTGAATGATAGACAGTATGTTGTTGACTAACCAATAGAGTACAAGTCCAGAGGGAAAGTTTATAAACATAACAGTAAACACTATCGGTAAAAACATCATTATCTTGGCTTGAGAAGGATCTCCTGGCTGAGGACTCATCTTTTGCTGAATATACATGGTAGCGCCCATAAGCAAGGTAAGTACAGGAATACCGTAAGGAGGGGACATAAGCGGTATGTGAAATGAAAACCTAAAAAGTCTGTCTGGAGCTGAAAGATCATTTATCCACAACATAAAAGGAGCGTGTCTCAATTCTATCGCGTCACACAGAACCCTGTAAAGAGCAAAGAATACAGGAATCTGAATTATTATTGGAAGGCATCCGCTAAATGGATTTACCTTATATGTCCTGTACAGATTCATCATCTCCCTGTTAAGCCGCTCTCTGTCGTCTTTGTATCTTTCCCTGATCTTTTCCATAAGTGGCTGAATCCTTTGCATTTGTTTCATGGATTCATAACTTTTGTGGGTCAAAGGCCAGAAAAGGATCTTAACCAGTATGGTAAGCAGTATAATGGCGATTCCATAGTTGTGGGTGTACCTGTAAAAGAACCTGAGAACATAAAGAAGAGGTCTTGCTATAAAGTCTGTCCAGCCAAAATCGACAATTCTATCCAGCTGATAACCTATCTTCTTCAGTGTAGGAATCTCCTTTGGACCTATATAAAGAACAAATCTGTGCTCTACTTCTTTTGAGGCCGGAATAACAAAGGGTTTACTCTTGTAGTAACCTGTGAGCAGATTAGATCTGAATCTTTTTACTTCAAACATTCCACTTTTTACATTTGGTACAACAGCCATCATGAAGTATCTGCTTTCACAGGCAAGCCATTTTATGTCTCCTTTAATAAGCTTCTTCTGCCCTTCTTTTTTAAGCTTTATTTCCCTCAGTTCGTTCTCTACGAATGCTGAAAGACCTAAGTGAGAGTAATAACGAGTCTTTTTATGATCAGGAAGGACAGTTCTCAGCTTTACGATAAAAGACCCCTTTACAGGGGACTTACGCATATTTTTTACTTTTATCAGGACATCTATCTTGTAAGAGTCTGGATGAAAATAAAACAGCTTCTCAACATAAAGTCCCTTAGAGTTGGCAGTAAATACGAGAGAACCTGTGCCTTTTTCTACCTTTAATCCCAATTTATCTGGATTGTAAATAAAAGGGCTGCTGTCTATTAAATCAAATCCGAGCACAAGCGGTCTTATAGACTTTAACTCGGGAGGAATAACATCCACCCATCCCGAACTTTTATCAGGACTTCTGTAATATTTCTTTAACAGAAACTGCTTAACACAAGGGCCAATATTACTTATTTTTGCCCTATACAGGGGCGTATTAATAAGAGTTTCTTTTTCGTTTACTACAAATACAGGTTTTGGTTCTTTTAGCTCAATATCCTTTTTTATCTGAGGGTGCGTCTTTTTTACTACACCCTTTTTCCCTTGCGGGACATTTGGCTTTGGTGCAAATAGCAAAGACCATCCAATAAGCACAATAAAAGATAGAACAAAAGCCAGTATAACTCTTTTTTCCATATGATATTCCTGTACTCATTTTTTATTTTACGGGGTCATAACCACCTGGATGAAAAGGGTGGCATTTACAAAGCCTTATTATCGCAAGCCATCCACCTCTTACAACCCCATATCTTCTTAACGCCTCCATAGCATAGACAGAACAGCTTGGTATAAAGCGACACCTTGCAGGAAACAAAGGAGAAATACAGTATCTATACACCAGAATGAAAAATATAGGCACATATCTTAACAGATAAAAGACCTTATTCAGAAAAGCCAAAAAGTACATCTCCTAATTCCTCTTTTATGTCTTGAAGTTTACATTTACTTACATCTGATCTTGCTATCACACATATGTCATAACCTTTTGGCAACCTCGACTTGTTCAGTCTGAAGAATTCTCTTACAAGTCTTTTTATTCTGTTTCTTTTTACCGCCTTCCCTATCTTTTTCGTTACAGTAACTCCCAGCCTGCTAAAAGGCAGATCATTTTTCTTTAGCAAGATCAAAAAATTTTTGCTATATA
The DNA here is from genome assembly GCA_964393645.1 of uncultured Desulfobacterales bacterium. Classification (GTDB taxonomy): domain Bacteria; phylum Desulfobacterota; class DSM-4660; order Desulfatiglandales; family JALVZP01; genus JALVZP01. Next base: position 7,740 of record CAYMUI010000042.1, read on the forward strand.
ACCGTCTGCCTGTTTGATTTAGATTGACAAAATCTTTTCTCTTCAATAATCTTTCTTTTTTGGGGAATGAAAAATCTGTGCACGTATGCATATGAGTTTAAACGGTCAACCTTTTTCTACCTTTTGCTCTTCTTCTTTTAAGGACTTTTCTGCCCCCTCTTGTTCGCATCCTTATTCTAAACCCATGAGTGCGTGCTCTTTTAAGATTGCTATTTCTGTAAATTCTTTTCATAATGTTCTTCTCCAATGCCAAGATTTGGTAAAATTTAATGAAATCATGCTTATGTCTTTTTGTCAAGATAAAACAAAAACAGAAGGAGAAGCTTATGATTCTAAACTCTATTCTCGGTTTTTTTTCAAATGATCTTGCCATAGACTTAGGCACCGCCAATACCCTGGTCTATGTAAAAGGAAAAGGAATCGTACTGAACGAACCGTCTGTGGTGGCAGTTAAAAAGGACGGAAGAGGAAATAACAAGATTCTTACCGTGGGGAAAGAAGCAAAGCGGATGTTGGGAAGAACCCCGGGTAATATAGTGGCTGTAAGACCTTTAAAAGACGGGGTAATCGCAGACTTTGAAGTAACGGAAGCTATGCTGAGATACTTTATAAGAAAGGTGCATAACAGAGCTGCCTTAGTAAGACCCAGGATCGTGATATGTGTGCCCAGCGGTATCACTCAGGTAGAAAGAAGAGCGGTGAGAGAATCGGCAGAGTCTGCAGGAGCAAGAGAGGTTTACTTAATAGAAGAACCTATGGCTGCTGCAATAGGAGCGGGTCTTCCAGTAACAGAGCCTACCAGCAACATGGTAGTAGACATAGGCGGAGGAACCACAGAGGTTGCCGTTATATCTCTGGCAGGTATAGTTTACAGCAAGTCTGTAAGGGTAGGCGGAGACAAGATGGATGACGCTATCGTTCAATATCTAAAAAGGACATATAACCTGTTAATCGGGCAGAGTACAGCAGAAGCCATAAAAATTACCATAGGCAACGCCTATCCTACAGGAGAAGTAGAAACTATTGAGGTAAAAGGTAGAGACCTTATCACAGGGATTCCAAAGATACTCACCATAGACTCGGAAGAGGTCAGAAAAGCCATATCTGACCAGATAAGAACAATTGTGGACGCTGTAAAAACTGCATTAGAACAAACCCCCCCAGAACTGGCAGCAGATATTGTGGACAGAGGAATCGTTTTAACAGGAGGGGGCGCGCTTTTGAAAAACATAGATGTTCTGCTTAGAGAAGAAACCCGACTCCCTGTTACCATTGCAGAAGATCCACTTACCACCGTGGTTATGGGAACAGGAAAGGTGCTGGATAACTTAGACATGCTGAAAGAGGTGGCATCCCCTTGGTAAAAAAGAGGATACTGCTGTGGTGCCTGTTTTTTGTATCTGGACTTTTGCTTATAAGTTCTTGCCCAGGAAATAATTCTTCCTGGAATCCATTAGAACAGTTAATTGTGGAGATAACTGCTCCGTTTCAAAAGATATTGCACAACTCATATGGTTTCGTAAAAAGACTTTGGCTTAATTATGTATATTTGGTTGAATTAAAAAAAGAAAACGAAAGGCTAAAAAGAGAGATAGAAAGACTGAAGATAGAAAACCTTAGGTACAGAAACTTAAAGGAAAAAGTGGAAACTCTCAGAAAGATTTTGAGATTCAGGCCAAAACCCAAGTGGCACATGCTCACTTCTCAGGTCATAGGATACGAACCCACGGGCTGGTTTAGAACAATCATTATAGACAAAGGTGCAAGAGAAGGGATAAACATCAACATGCCCGTAATAAGTGCAGACGGACTGGTAGGAAAGATCATTTCGGTTTCTCGTGACTACTCCAAAGTTCTTCTTATAACCGATCCTGACAGTTCAGTGGACTGCTTGGACGAAAGAACAAGGGTTAGAGGGATATTAAAAGGTGGAAAAGGGCAAATGTGTGAACTTGCCTATGTAAGAAATTTACAGGATGTAAGACCGGGTGATACAATAGTTACCTCTGGACTGTCAGGCATCTTTCCAAAAGGCATACCTGTAGGAAAGGTAAAAGAGGTGAGAGAGCCGCCTGGGGCTCTTTTTAAGGAAGTAAAGGTGGCCCCTTTTGTGGATTTTTCAAAACTTGAAGAGGTGATGGTAATATTAAAAAAAAGCTCTTATTTTACGGAATAATCTGGTTAGGAACTCCATTATTTGTATTAACGGGAGGTCTGCGGTTATTAGACATTATTCTTGTCCTTATGGTTTACCTTTATTTAAGCCAAGGAGAAAACAGAGCCGCTATTTTTGCCTTTCTTCAGGGGCTCTTCTTAAGCATATACTCTGGCACTAACTGTGGAATATTTCCCTTTTCGTATGTCTTGGTGCTCATTTTTGTATTGATCATTTCCAACTTTCTAGATGTTCATACCAAATCAGGAAGTATTTTGTGTGTATCATTGGCGCTTTTGTTTAAGTATCTTCTACTTTCTACTATCATGTACTTGGTCTTTGAACATCAACCTATTGATACTTCTTTTTTGAAAGAGCTTCTGATACGCTTTTTGTTGACGGTATCTTTGAGTTCTACCATATTCTCGGCACTTAACAAGATAAGATATGCTGAAGTCTTCTGAAACAGAAATAAGCACATCTTTACAAAAAAAGATCCTCTGGCTCGACTTATTTGTGATACTTCTTTTTTTTGTTCTCATATTAAGGCTTTGGTACCTTCAGATAACAAAAGGGCAAGAGTACAGAAAAAGATCCGAGCATAACAGAATTAGACTCAGAGAGATCCCTGCATACAGAGGAAAAATTATGGATAGAAACGGAATCGTATTGGTGGACAATAAACCCTCTTATAACCTGTATCTTATTCCAGAAGAAATAGACAAACCCGAAGATTTACTTAAAAAGCTTTCCTGTATAGTAAAGTTAGATGTGGAAAAGGTAAAAAAGAGTCTTATAAGTGCAAAAAAAACATGTTCTTTTAAGCCCATCTGCATAAAAAGAGATATTTCCTTTGACGAAGTGGCTAAGATAGAAACTAACAAGCTGTCACTTCCGGGAGTGGTCATAAGGGTTGAAGGAAAAAGAAATTATATTTACGGAAAACTGGCCTCACACATATTGGGCTATATATCTTGGAACAGAAGAGGAAGGGTAGGAATTGAATACAAATGGGATAAGTTTTTATCAGGAATACCGGGTGGAATGCAAATAGAGGTGGACGCTACTGGCAGAATGGTCAGGTTGATCTCTAAAAAACTCCCTGTTGCCGGAGACAGTGTTTACTTAAACATTGACAAAAGACTTCAACAAAAAGCAGAGCAACTTCTACACGACAAAGCTGGCGCTATCGTGGCTGTTAATCCAAAAGACGGGGAAGTGCTCGTTATGGCGAGCAGCCCTTCCTTTGATCCAAACAAATTCGTGGACGGAATGGATCAGGACACATGGAAAAAGATAGTCAATTCCAAAAACCATCCCTTACAAAACAGAGCAATAAATGGTCTGTATCCTCCAGGCTCTTTGTTCAAAGTGGTGGTTGCTCTTGCTGGACTTCAAGAAGGCCTTATAAGCCCTAATACCACCTTTGTCTGCACAGGTGAATTTCCTTATGGAAACAGGGTATTCAGATGCTGGAAAAAAAGCGGACACGGAAAGGTAAATCTTTACAGAGCAATAAAAGAGTCATGTGACATATACTTTTACAACTTGGGAAAGATGCTGGGAGCAGAAAAAATTGCATATTATGCCAAGATGTTTGGGCTTGGCCAAAAAACCGGTATAGATATGGGAAATGAAAGTAAAGGTCTTGTTCCAAGTCCTGAATGGAAATTCAAAAGATTTGGGGTTCCATGGCAAGGAGGAGAAACGCTATCCTTCGCGATAGGACAAAGCTTCCTGTTAGTTACTCCACTACAAATGGCAATGCTTTATTCTGCTATTTTTAATGGCGGGATAATTTATCAGCCCGCTGTTACAAAGCTGATAAAAAGAGCTGATGGAACTGTGGTATACAGGTTTAAACCCAAGGTAAGATCTAAACTGAGTATTAAAAAAGAATACATTGACGAGATAAAGAAAGCGCTTATCGC
>CAYMUI010000043.1:0-6677 GCA_964393645.1 uncultured Desulfobacterales bacterium
GACACACCCTGGGGTGTTCCGCCAGCTCCAGGCTCTGTGGTCTGTGTCCTAAACAGTCCTGCGGGGTAGGGACAGTGGGCACGGACTTATCAACCCTTCCTAACAGCCACGAGGCGGCCCTAACCTGCCTTCGGGCAGAGACAGCCTCCTTTGTGTTAGGGGGAATTTTTTTATGGTTGTGTATGTGTTAAACAGACACGGCAAACCTCTTATGCCATGTCACCCTGCAAAGGCAAGGATATTGCTGAAGCAGGGAAAGGCAAAAGTGGTAAGAAGGACTCCTTTCACAATACAGCTTCTTTATGGGAGTTCAGGTTATAAACAACCTATTATACTTGGAGTAGATAGTGGATATTCTCATATTGGATTGTCTGCTATAACTTTTAAAAAGGAGGTTTATTGTGCAGAAGTTGAATTAAGAAATGACATAGTAAAGTTATTATCACAAAGAAGGGAATATCGTAGATCGAGAAGATACCGTAAAACATGGTATCGCAAACCAAGATTTTTGAATAGGAAGAGATTAGAAGGTTGGCTGTCTCCGTCAATTCAACATAAATTAGACAGTCATATTAAAGCTATTAAAGAAGTCAAGAAGATATTACCTATAACAGCAATTAATATAGAAGTTGCTTCTTTTGATATTCAAAGAATCAAGAATCCTGAAATTTTGGGTAAAGATTATCAAAATGGGGAACAAAAAGGGTTTTGGAATGTGAGGGAGTATGTATTGTATAGGGATAAACATACTTGTCAGATATGTAAGGGAAAATCAGGTGATTCTGTTTTAGAAGTGCATCACATTGTTTCAAGACAAATAGGAGGAAATAGACCTGATAATTTGATTACACTTTGTAAGACCTGTCATCAGAAGCTACATAAAGGTGAATTGAATGTGAACTTTAAAGTTTTAAAGGGTTTTAAATCAGAAACTTTTATGACTGTGATTAAGCGGAGACTAATTGAAGAATTAAGAAGGACTGGAAATAATGTGTCTGTAACTTATGGTTATATTACTAAGCAGAAGCGGATTGAACTTAGATTACTCAAAAGTCATATTAATGATGCTTTTATTATTGCGGGCGGAACAAATCAAAAAAGGAGTGATGTTTACTATTTTATAAAACAAGTTAGAAAGTGTAACAGAAAGCTTTTCAAAGGAGCAAGATCGCACATCAGAAATACTGCTGAAAGATTCATTAGAGGCTTTCAGAGATTTGATAAGGTTTGCTGGAGAGGAGTTGAATGCTTCATCTTTGGCAGGAGAAAGTCTGGCTACTTTGACATAAGAAAGCTTGATGGCACAAAGGTGCACTCATCTGTCAGAGCAGAGGAACTCAAGCTGATAGAAAGGTTTAAAACATTTTTAACAGAAATGCGGCTCCTCCCCTCCCTTGTGGAAGAGGGCTGCGCCGCAGGGAAATAAAGATGAATGAAGATTTAAAGAGACTTATAAAAGCGCTTAGCTTTTTGAGTACAATTGGTATAGCAATGGCTATTTCCATTGCTATGGGAGCTTTTATTGGCTACTGTCTGGACGAACACTTTAATACAAAACCCTGGTTTTCATATATATTTCTGGGTCTTGGCATAGCAGCAGCCTTTAGAAGCCTTTATGTTCTCTACAAAAGGGGAAAAAGAGAACTGGAAAAATAATGCATTGGAGTGATGTTTACAAGAAGTTAAGCCTGATAAATCTGTTGCTGACACTTGTGGGCGTTTTTCTGTTAAGCCATTTTACAACCCCGGTTTTTACCCTTTCTTTTGTAATCGGGGCAATTATCGGACTTTTAAATTTTCACATGTTGCAAAGAAAAATACGCTCTCTTTTTAAGGACAAACGCTTTGCAGGAAGCCAGTTTGGTATCGTAGCAAATTTCTATTTTAGACTTGCAATTATTGGGATTATTGTCTATATACTGCTGGGCAAGGGAGCAGACCCTCTGGGTCTGATTATGGGGGTGACGGTTTTAAGTGTTGGGATTTTGGCATGGGGAGTTATTTACGCAATGAAGTTACATAAAAGGGGTTAGCACCATGGAACACACTTTTTTGTTTTTAGAAGCCCTCTTAGCAAATATAGGATTAGGAGAGTTTGCACATCGTTATTCATACATTGTTCACACCTGGTTGGTAATGCTCATCCTTGTAATCTCTTCTATTCTTTTTACAAGGGGGTTGCAGATTCTGCCAAAAAAGGGGCAACTATTCTTTGAGGTTTTGGTCGAAAAAATAGAAAACTTTATGCTGGACATCAGTGGCCCGGAAGGAAGGTTCTTTTTTCCTTTTATTGCAACGCTTTTTATCTTTATATTCGCATCTAACCTGTTAGGGCTGATTCCCGGATTTGAATCTCCCACAGCAAACATAAATACAACCCTTTCTATGGCTATTCTCACTTTTATCTATACCCACATAATTGGAATAAGATTCCACGGTGTAAAGTATATCAAACACTTTCTTGGCCCTGTATGGTGGCTTATTCCTCTGTACACCCCAATAGAAATTATGAGCCATTTTGCAAGGATACTTTCTCTAAGTGTTCGTCTTTTTGGAAATATCTTTGGAAAAGAAATGGTGCTTGCCATATTGTTTATGCTTGCTGGACTTTATCTGGCACCTCTTCCTATAATGTTCTTAGGTCTGCTTGTGAGCTTTATCCAGGCGCTCATCTTTATGGTGTTGGCGATTCTTTACTTTGTAGGAGCAATGGAAGAGGCACACGGTGCCGAATAATAAAAGGAAGAAGGCCACATAAACAAAACTAAAAGAAAGGAGGTGTGCCATGAAAAAGGCGGTATGTGGAGGGGGTCTTGCAGCGTTGTTGCTGTTTGCTCCTTCTGTTTTTGCTGCTGAGGCGGGAAATGAGCTGGTTATGGCTTCTGGGCTGTGGGTGTTTATTGCCATTGCTATAGGATGTGGGCTTGGAATTGGAATCGCTGCTCACGGAACCGGTATGGGAATGGGAAACGCTATAAATGGTGCTCTACAGGGAACTGCTCGTAATCCTGAGGCAAGCGGAAAGATTATGACCACAATGATCATCGGGCTCGCTCTGATCGAATCCCTCTGTATTTATGCTCTGGTTATCTGCTTCATCTTGGTCTTCAAGATCCCCGATCTGTCAAAGCTTTTTGAAGCTATCTTAAAGTCTCTTGGAGCTTAGTTAAAATTTAAGATATCGTTTTAGGGGACATCTTCTTAAGATGTCCCCATTTTTTTATAAACATCGCTGTGTACGAGTTAGACACTTGACTTATTTGTTCTGGAGTACCAGTTGCCACAACATATCCTCCTTTTTTTCCACCTTCAGGACCCAGATCTATCACATAATCACACGCTGTTATTACTTCCAGATTGTGTTCGATTATAACCACGCTGTTTCCTTCATCTACTAAACGATTCAGTATTTTTAACAGTCTGCTTATGTCAGCCGGATGTAAACCAATAGTAGGTTCGTCCAGTAAGTAAATAGTTTCTCCTCTTTTGACCTTGTTTAATTCTCTTATAATCTTAAGCCTCTGAGCCTCTCCTCCAGATAACAAGTTTGCTGGTTGGCCAAGCTTTATGTAGCCGAGCCCCACATCTAAAAAAGTCTTAAGCCTTGAGCTTATAGAAGGGATGTGTTCAAAAAAAACAAAAGCTTGTTCTGCTGTCATTTCGAGCACATCGGCTATGTTTACCCCTTTGTATCTTATCTCCAGAACCTCTTGATTAAATCTTTTTCCACCACACTGCTCACATGTAATGTAAAGATCCGGAAGAAAATCCATTTCGATCCTTTTAACTCCATCTCCTTTACATGCTTCGCATCTGCCCCCTTCTACATTAAGACTAAATCTGGAAGCCTTATACCCCCTGATCCGTGATTCTGGAAGCATTGAAAAGAGGCGTCTTATATGGGAAAAAACCCCTGTGTAAGTGGCAGGATTAGATTTAGGAGTTTTACCAATAGAGGACTGATCTATGTAGACGACTCTTTTTATGTGCTCTACTCCTTCAATACTTTCATAAGCCCCTTCTTTTACGCGTGCTTTGGAGATCCGGTTTAAAACCGCAGGATAAAGCACTTCTTTTATAAGAGTACTTTTTCCAGATCCGCTTACTCCGGTAATACAGGTCAAAACTCCCAAAGGTATTTTAACATCTATTCCTTTTAGATTGTGCTGTCTGGCTCCTTTTATAAGGATATACTTTCCTGTACCCTTCCTTCTGCGCACCGGTTTTTTTTCTTCCTTAGACAAAGCTCTTCCTGTAGCAGTATCTGAATTCAAGAGTTTTTCTGGACTTCCCTGAAATATAACCTTTCCACCTTTTTCTCCTGCTCCTGGCCCCATTTCTATTATGTAATCCGCATTCAATATAAGCTCTGGATCGTGTTCTACTATAAGAAGGCTGTTTCCGTTTTCTTTGAGTCTTCTTATACTTTTTATTAATTTCTCCACATCCCTTGGATGAAGTCCAATTGTAGGTTCATCCATTATGTACAGTACTCCTGAAAGCTCAGAACCAAGTTGAGCAGCAAGTCTTATCCTCTGCTCTTCTCCTCCAGACAAAGTCACCACAGATCTGCTGAGAGTAAGATAGCCTAAGTCCATACTTAAAATGAAACTTAGTCTTCTTTGTATCTCTTTTAAGATCCTGTCTGCTATTAACATGTCAGATTCAGACAGAGAAATGTCCTGAAAAAACTGGTACAGTTCTTGTAAAGGCAGATCACTTAATTCTGTAATAGAAGCACCAGCAACTTTTACACATCTGGATATATGTTTAAGTCTTGTTCCGCTGCACTCTGGACATGTATCTCCTCTGTAAGATCCGAGCCCACCACACATTTCACACGCACCTTTTGGATTATTAAAAGAAAACATCTGAGCATTTATCTCGGGCATACTAAAGCCACAGTTTATACATATGGGTCTTTTAACAAATAAGAGCTCTTTTTCATCAACTACATCTACCAAAAGGATTCCATTTGACAGTGAAAGTGCCAGCTCTATGGAATCTAAAAGCCTTTTTCTTATCCCATCTTTTATTATGAGTCTGTCCACGACAACTTCTATGTTCTTTGCTGAATCTATATTTTTTAGATCAATGTCTTGGTCAATCATGTGTGTCCTTCCATCTATTCTTATCCTTACGAAACCGTCTTTTCTAAGTTTCTGAATAATCCTGCTGAAATGTAATTTCTTAGAGATAGGGGCAAGGATTTGGATTTTTTTTCCTTTTTCCAAGGACAAGATCTTATCCAGCATTTCGTAAGTAGAATAAAAAGTTATCCTTTTGCCACATACCGGGCAGTAAGGCTTGCCTATTTTTGAAAAAAGCACTCTTAAGTAATCATAAATTTCTGTGATAGTGCCCACGGTGGATCTGGGATTTCTGTAAGCTTCCCATTGTCTTATGCATATAGCAGGTGGAAGGCCTTCTATGAGATCTACATCTGGTCTTTCCACCTGTTCAATAATCCACTTTTTACCAACCGATAGGGCATCTATGTATCTTCTGTACGCCTCTTTGTATATGGTATCCAGAACAAGAGAAGACTTTCCTGATCCAGATACTCCGGTTACAACCACTAACTGATTCTTTGGAATATCCAGAGAGATATTTTTTAGGTTGTGTTCCCTTGCCCCTTTTATTTTGATAAATCTGTCACTCATTTACTTCGATTTTTTGAAATCAGAACTGCCGTTTTTATGGCAGACTTAAGACTTGTTTCGTCCGCAATCCCTTTTCCAGCTATGTCATACGCTGTTCCGTGATCAACAGAGGTTCTTACTATGGGGAGACCAAGCGTTACATTTACTGCATCAGAAAAGTGTAGAAGTTTTAGTGGAATAAGGCCTTGATCATGATACATGCTTACAACCACATCATATTTGCCTTTAAATGCCATGTAATAGACAGTGTCTGGTGGAAGAGGCCCGTCTATTTTTAAGTTATAGTTTTGCTTCTCATATCTTGCTTTTGCCTTTTTTATAGCAGATAAAATGATCTCTTCTTCTTTTCCGTAAAGCCCTTTCTCACCTGCGTGAGGATTCAACGCCGAAACCGCAATCCTTGGACTCTGTATACCAAAGTCTTTTATAAGAGCCTCTGTGGTTACGCATATTGTTTTATAGACTCTTTGTTCTGTTATCAGATTGGGCACATCTTTTAAGGCTACATGAATGGTTACAAGAGTTACTTTTAAGTTTTGTCCTGCCAGCATCATAACATAGTCCTTTGAATGCGTTAAGTGGGCTATAAAAGGGGTGTGTCCATCATAGTGGAATCCAGCTTCATGCATGAGATACTTGTTTATCGGGCAAGTGACGACAGCGCTTACTTCTTTGTTCAGAGCCATTTGAACCGCCTTTTTTATGTAACTAACCATCGCTCTTCCTGCTTCTGTACAAGGAGCTGCTGGACGATACTCTTTAAGATGAGATACAGAAATCAGATCCACAATTCCGGGCAGTCCCAAAGCCTGATTCAGTTCTTTTATCGGATTAACAGAGGGAGCTTTATTCAAAAACACCTTTTCTCTCACGCTGGATATTATGTTTTCGTCCCCTATAACTACAGGGATACAAATATCGTACAGTTCTTTATCTGTTAACGCCTTTAGAATGATCTCTGGTCCTACTCCTGAGGGATCACCCATAGTTATGGCTATAATCGGCCTGTTACTC
>CAYMUI010000044.1:0-37798 GCA_964393645.1 uncultured Desulfobacterales bacterium
CTGGGGAGTATCTTCTCTAATTGTATTTTGTGGTGCCAATTATCTCCAAAGTCATAAGTATACTCTGCTACTCTGTTTTTCATAGAAAACCAATCAGCAATCTTTAACTCTTGCTCTGGAAGGATTTCTGGCCCAAAAAACTCATATTCTTCATTTGGAATCCCAATTCTTACTTTTTCTCCAGTAACAGGATGGCGCATCTCAAATTCGTGAAGGTGATAGTCTTTCCAACCCATTGCATCCTGAATGGCAACATGCAGATCCCAAAAAGTATAAGTTTCTGGAACCTGTATTCGTCTCCAAATTGGTGGTTTAATATCCTCTAAGGTGATTTTAAATTGATATACATAATCGAATTTCTTTTTCATTAATTCCCCTCCTAAGCTCAGCGCTGGCGTATTACGCCGTCCGCTGGATTCGTTTGTTAGACTTTTTTTTATTTGTTTTACCATTAAGCTTTTGTGACGTAATAATAAATGCGTGCTTAATAGGTAATCCAAAAAAGATACTATCTTTGACTTCCACTAAGCCATGTTCAATATGAATTGCCTTGTGTATTGCCTCAAGAGCTGGATTATCAGGTTCGATAATTACTATTTTGGATAACTTGACTATCTCTTGTGGTGTAAGAGACTCCTGAAGTTTTTTAGCAAAGTATTTTAACATGTCAGCTTTGTTTTTACTAACCCATGGAGCTGAAATTAATAAATCCCAGTTATCTTCTGTATCCTCGCGAAGAAAGAGAGCAAAAAGAGAAAACTTTCCTTTTTTGGATGAAAGTTCTTGTTCTATTTTTAAAAGCTTATCTGCTAATTCTTTCATTATATATTCCTCATAAGTACCATTGCTGATTCTATCATCATTTTTGCTTCTTCTCTTCTAATAGTTCCGATTGGTTGATATCTAACTTCTGGTCTCCACCCAGAAATTACAGACCACTCAGCGAGAAAACGAGTCTTAATCTTCTTTTCCACTCCAGAAAGTTTCAAAAGTATATCTAAATCATGGGTCTTAAAACTTAAAAGATTCTGAAACTCTCTATTAGTTGTAGGAAAGCCTTCCCATCCTAATGTTCTGCAAATTCTTGCCTTTAGCCATAACTCAATAGCATAGCCACATAGATACGCTGCTCCATCATATCTTCTGTTTTGAAACAATATTTGTGCGTCCTTTAACCTCGCCCGTGCAATCTTTTGCAATTCTTTTACTGAATGAATTCCTTTATCTCTTCCTTAAATCAAAGACCTAAGCAACTCGATCCTTTTGGATGTCCTGCACCTCTCTGCCAGTATTATGGCTTCTGTTTCTTTTATAGCCTTTTCTAACTCATCATTCAGGACTATGTAATCATATTTTTCTGCCATCTTAAACTCGTATTCTATGTTGGATAGTCTTTTTTGTATAAGCTCCTGATTCATTCCTCTTTTTTTTAGCCTTCTTTTAAGCTCTTCAACCGATGGAGGAATTACGAATATAAGTGTGCTATTTTTAAAAGAGGCTTTAAGATTCATCGCACCCTGAACATCCAAGTCTAAGATAACATCCTTTCCTTCAGAAAGTTTTTCTTTGATCCCTGAAAATGAGGTGCCATAATAATCAGAGTAAACTTTTGCCCATTCTACAAAATATCCGTCTTCTATCATCTTCTTAAAGGTCTCTTCATCTACAAAGTAGTAGTCCCTGCCATTCACCTCACCGTTTCTGGGCTTTCTGGTAGTGTGAGAAACGGAATAAGCCAGACCCTCGACCCTTTTCATTAAAGCGTTTATTATGGTGTTCTTCCCGACCCCAGACGGACCAGATATAACGAAAAGATGGCTCTTATGTTGACTTTTCATATTTTGAATCTGGATCGAATCTCTGGGCAAGGGTCTCTGACTGAATGGCAGAAAGGATCACATGATTGCTGTCAGTTATTATAACTGCTCTGGTCTTTCTTCCCTGGGTCGCATCTATTAGTCTCTTTTCAGCCTTTGCTTCGTCCCTGAGCCTCTTTATAGGGGCACCATTTGGTGACACTACCGCTATAACCCTTTCTGAAGCAACCGTGTTGCCAAAACCTATGTTTACCATTTTGGGACACATGACCTCTCTCCCGATTTTTTACTCTATATTTTGCACCTGTTCTCTTATCTTTTCAATCTCTGCTTTCATGTCTACTACAAAATTAGAAATCATCGTATCTTGAGATTTTGCTCCTATGGTATTTACCTCTCTGTTCATCTCTTGAATCAAAAAATCAAGTCTCCTTCCCACAGGTTCTTCTCTACCCATAAAACCTAAAAACTGGGTAATATGACTTTCCAGTCTCACTATCTCTTCGGTAATGTCAGATCTTTCAGCAAAGATCGCTACCTCCTGCATGATTCTATCTTCATCCATACTGATATCCTGACCTTGCAGTAACCTTTGAATCCCTTCCTTTAACCTGTCCCTATAAAGATCAACCACAGATGGTGCTCTCTTTTTTATCTCAAGCAAAAGCCCTTTTATCTTTTCTATACGACTTAAAAGATCCTTTTGTAACATTTCGCCTTCTTTCTTTCTCATCTCTTCAACAGAATCAATGGCTTTCTCTATTGCTGTTTTTAAAGAGGAGCGAATCTTCTCAACATCCCGCTCCTTAGGTCTTTGAATGATCACATCTCTTAGGTGACAAAGTGTGTCTATACTTACATACGAATCAACAGAAAACAATTCAGAAATCCTTTTAAATATCTCCATGTATGCCCTCGCTAACGGCTCATTCAATATGAGCTGATATTCCGTGTTCTCGATAATAGGTTCTGTTTTGATGTATATCTCAACCCTGCCTCTGTTTATCCTTTCTGCAATCCACTTTCTTATGTCCATTTCCAGCTCTTGGAACTCCTGAGGCATTCTTAGAATGATATCTCTGTACCTGCTGTTTAGTGTCTTTATCTCTACTGTAAATATCAAATCCTCTGCTTCTGCTTCTGCTTTCCCATATCCCGTCATGCTTTTGAGCATCTTTTTTCCCTTAGCTGTTTTTTATAAATGTTTCTGATTTCATTAAAAAATGAGATCACCCGAGCTTCTGCATAGTCAGGGTATGTCCATTCAAGTGGTATAAAGCTCTTTCCTTTGTATATCAAAGTAAGATCTGCATATATTCCTTTAGAAAGATATATCCTGTGTGTGTAGTTTTTACCCGTAACCAGTACCAGTCTTTCCAAGCAGACATATCCCGGATCAATGTTTACTTTTCTTTTTCCCTGCTCAGAATATTTCTCTTCTATTTGGTTTGTGTAAAGCTTTACAGAAACTATGGAGTCTGGTTTTATAAGCTCTTTGAATGAAACAAATCTTCTGTACAAGGGCCATCCCATTTCTTTTTCATAATATCTGCTCTTATCAAAAAAAAGCTCAGGACTAATCCAGTCCCACTGTCCAAATCTTTCTTTCAGCTCTTCTTCCAATATCTTTTCTATCAAAGACCTGTCTGGCGAAAATATACTGAAGATCAATTTGACATCTTCAGGTTCCTTGGGCTTGCTCATTCTTATATATCCAGCTCTTCTACCTCAAGAGCATTGTTTTGGATAAACTCTCTTCTTGCGTCCACCTTGTCTCCCATAAGAATGCTGAAAATACCGTCAGCTTCTACCATATCCTCTATTTTTACTTGAAGAAGTCTCCTTCTTTCTGGATCCATCGTAGTGGCCCAAAGTTGTTCAGGATTCATCTCTCCAAGTCCTTTGTATCTTTGAATCTCAAGCCCTTTTTTGCCTCTTTCCATAAGTTCTTTTAATAGGTCCTCTGCTTCCTCCAGACGAACTGGCGAGTTATTATTTCCGATCAGGATGAATGGACTTTTACTTAAAACAGGCCTTATCTTTTTAGATATGTTAAAAAGCGCTCTTAATTCAGGAGATGAAAAGAAGTCGCTGTCTATCTTTATTACTGAAGAGCCATTTTTGTGGTCTATCAAAGCTATTTTCCAATATTCATGCTCTTCATCCAAATCTGTTTCGGTTATTTCAAACCCTTTTTTAGAAAGTTGATCAACCAGCAGCTCTAAGAATTCCTTTTCACCAAAATTGCTCATGTCTTTAAAATCTATGTTTATCAAATCCATAATAAACTCTTTACTATATCCGTTTTTGGATAATTTGTTTAAATTTTGATAAAACTTTAATAGTGTTTTTATCAAAACTCCGAGTTCATTACCCTGAATCAGGCTTCCGTCTTTTAACTTTACTTTTTCCGATCTTATGATCCGCTCTATGATAAAGTCGTTAAACTCATCTTCGTCTTTTATAAAGATCTCCTTTTTTTTGTCCAAGACCCTGTAAAGTGGAGGTTGTGCAACATAAAGATAGCCTTTTTCTATAAGCTCTGGCATGTATCTGAAGAAAAAGGTCAAAAGGAGGGTTCTGATGTGGGATCCGTCTACATCTGCATCCGTCATAATTATTACTTTGTGATACCTCAGTTTGTTGATGTCATAGTCTTTATCTCCAATTCCTGTGCCTAAGGCAGAAATCATCGTTCTTATTTCCTCGCTGGAAAGAAGCTTATCAAATCTGGCCTTTTCTACATTTAAGATTTTACCCCTCAGTGGAAGAACTGCTTGTGTTCTTCTGTCTCTTGCTTGTTTAGCTGAACCTCCTGCAGAATCCCCTTCAACTATAAATATCTCGCTTTTGCTGGGATCTTTTTCTTGACAGTCCGCAAGCTTTCCTGGAAGCGAGTGATCAGACAATACCCCCTTTCTTCTGGCAAGCTCCTTTGCCTTTTTTGCTGCTTCCCTTGCTCTTGCTGCATCTATCACTTTTTCGAGAAT
Source organism: uncultured Desulfobacterales bacterium (assembly GCA_964393645.1). Lineage (GTDB taxonomy): Bacteria > Desulfobacterota > DSM-4660 > Desulfatiglandales > JALVZP01 > JALVZP01. The sequence goes on from CAYMUI010000044.1 coordinate 4,808, forward strand.
CGTCTTTATAACATCAGGATTTTCGTCAAAGAAACTGCTGAGCTCCTCATTAACCATATTTTCGACAATACCTTTTACTTCTGTGTTACCGAGCTTTGTTTTTGTTTGCCCTTCAAACTGTGGATCTGGAAGTTTAACGCTTATTACTGCTGTAAGACCTTCTCTTACATCGTCTCCTGTAAGCCTAAATTTTGAATTTTTTCCCATGCTTGAGTTATGGAAGTAGTAGTTTATGCTTCTCGTGAGAGCTGATCTGAACCCGATCACATGGGTTCCACCTTCTGTTGTATTTATGTTATTTGCATAACTAAAGATGGTTTCTTTGTAGGTGTTGTTGTATTGAAGAGCTACCTCTACGATAACATTGTTCCGTTCCCCACTTATATAAATAGGTTCGTGCAAGACTTCTTTGTTTTTGTTCAGGTATTCTACAAAAGAAAGGATTCCGCCTTCGTACAAAAACTCTTTCTTCTTTCCTGTTCTTTCATCTATTACCTTTATGTAAATCCCTTTTGTGAGAAAGGCGAGCTCTCTCATTCTCTTGCAGATTATCTCAAAGTCAAAGTTCGTGGTTTCGAATATCTCTTTGTCGGGTAAAAACCTTATCTTTGTTCCTGTCTTTTCTGTTTCACCCTTTACGATGAGTTCTGTCTTTGGTTTTCCTCTTTCATATCTCTGAAAATAGATCTTTCCGTCTCTGTATACCTCCACTTCTAAGAATTCTGACAAAGCATTTACTACAGAAACTCCAACCCCGTGAAGCCCTCCAGCTACTTTGTAAACATTGTTGTCAAACTTTCCTCCTGCATGAAGTTTCGTCATGACCACCTCTAAGGCTGGTCTTCCCTCTGTCTCATGTATGTCTACGGGTATCCCTCTGCCGTTGTCCTGAATCTGAATACTTCCGTCGGCTAATATGTGCACAATTATACTGTCACAAAAACCCGCCATTGCTTCATCTATGCTGTTATCCACTACTTCCCATACAAGATGGTGTAATCCTTCCACACTTGTGTTTCCTATGTACATGGCGGGTCTTTTTCTTACGCCTTCAAGCCCTTCTAAAACCTTTATGTTTGTAGCGTCGTATTTTTTTAGCTCTTTTAACTCCTCCATCTCTAAATCCTCATGGGCATTATTATAGACAGATAAAAAGGATCTTCATTTCCTTTGATTACACAGGCTCTGTCTTTATCAATAAAAGACATGCTTATAAAGTCACTTTCCATAGGTTGAACCGCATCAATAAGAAACTTTGGGTTAAAAGCGATTTTCATCTCTTCCTCTAACTGTCCTTTTTCGTATTCCACATCTATGGATTCTCGCGCTTCCCCTATCTCTATGTTAGAAGACATCAGCTCTACCTTATCTTCTTTTATAAGGAGAACTACAGATTTGTAGGCATCAGTAGTAAATATAAGCATTCTTCTAAGAGCCTCTATGAATCTGTCCTTTTGAATCCTTATGGAGAACTTTATATCCTCATCCTTCGGAATTGCCCCCTCGTAATTTGGAAACTTTACATCCAAAAGTCTTATTATAAGGGTTCTGTTTTCTTTCTTTACTATAAAATCTTTATCTCTTAGGCCGATACTTACAGGCCCACCTTCTTGAGCTATTTTGTTAATTTCGGTCATACCTTTCTTCGGAACAAATATTCCTTCTCCAAAATCCAGTGTCTCTATTCCTGTTACCTTTTTGTCTACTAAAGAAAGCCTACTTCCATCTGTGGATACAAATCTGAGAAATACATCCTGTCCCGCCTCTTTTTTTTGGACAAAGATTCCAGAAAACTTATATCCCATATCTTCCACCGTGCTTAGGTTGTATATGGTCTTTTTGATCATATCTCGCAGTTCCGATGCCTCTATTGTGGTAAACTTTAAGTCCTCGGGTTCAGGAGTGATTATAAACTCTTCTGGAGGAAGAGAGGCGAGTCTAAACTCTGTGTTTCCGTCAGATATAAATATCCTCTGGTTCTCTTCTTCTCTTATATAGAAGCTGTCCCCACTGCTTTCTCTTATTATCTCCAAAAGTTTTTTACATGGAATCGCACTGCTCCCTTCTGATATAACCTCTGCTGGAATGTTTTCCTGAAAAGAGATTTCCAAGTCAGTAGCGAATACATCCACTTTGTCTCCTTTTGTAGAAACGAGAACAGTGGAAAGTATAGGCATGTTGCTTCCTTTGTCAGTGATACTGTAAGCTCTTGATATGCTTTTTAAAAAAGGTTCTCGCTCTATTTTAAATTCCATGATTCACCTCTCTTTGGTATTATAAAATTCTAAAAAAGGTTAAAAATGCTTATTTTTTGCTTTAATTGTTAAAAGGATGTCTAAAAAAGTAATGTATTACATATGTTACAAAAATTCCACATGTTTATCCAGCAAATTTTTTCTACTACTGCTATCTTATTTATAACAAAAAATGGTAGTAGTAAAGGATGTCGAAATGTATAAAACATGAACAAGTTATTGGAATTAAAGTGTTTTTTGATAGCAATTTTTGTAAAATTGATCTATCATTATCGTCATGTTTGAGATAACAGATCTGTTGACAAGAAGTGAGATCATAAAGAGTAATAAAAAAAGAACGGTTTACAGGATTGACGGATTCTATGTGAAACACGAGCACCCAACGGAATGGTTTCACAAGATAAAAAACCTGTTTAATCCAAAGTCCAAAAAAGAATTCGAATCCGGTCTACTTTTAAAAAACACCGGTATTTCTTCGGTTCCAGTAGTAAGATGGGAAAGAAGAGGTTTTGATAGTTATCTCGTAACGCAAGAGATTTCGGGTACATTTCTTTTAAGGGATTTGTTGTTAAATTTCGACATTTCATTTCAAGAAATAAACAGTTTATTGACATCTCTTAGCGGTTTTTTAAACAGCCTTGTAGAAAAGAAAGTGTACCATCCTGATCTCCACTCCGGAAACATTTTGGTAAAAAAAGAAAACGGAAGGTATCACTTTTACTTAGTAGATCTTTACGGAGTAAGGTTAAAAAAAGATATTTCTAAAAAAGACCTTTTCGATTTATTTGGATGGCTTGTTACTGTTCTGTGGCCTTTGGATGAAGATAGGATAAAAGATTTTTTGGTAAGTAGTGGTTTTTGTAACGAGAGAGAGGCAGAAGACAGGTGGCTTGAGCTTGTAAGATACAGGATAGCCTACATAAGACACAGATGTAGAAAAAGGAAAAAGAAGTTATTCACAAACAGCAGTATCTGTAAAGCAATCCGGTTAAGGGATACGGTCTTTTTAATAAAAGATAAGGGAGCAGAAAAGAGAAAGTGTGATTTTATCATGAAGGTTCTTTCAAATGAAGATGCTCTGAGATGCTGGGAAAATTCCTACTTTTTATCTCTTTTTGGAATCCCTGTACTTTCCCACTTTCTCTGGGTTAAAAATAAAAGCCTTCCTTCTGTTATTATGGTTGAAATGCCAAAAAAGTTGAGACCTTTAAGTTACTTGGATAGTGATAAAGTGGCTTTTGCTGTTGAGAGATTTAACTTTTGGACAAACATGGCAGGAATAAAGGCAGAGATATCTTTGGACAGCGTATTTGTTTCGAATAATGGATTGTTTCCTTTAGTTTTTTCAAATCCTGAGAACTTTTACCTTAAGCTATGATCCACAAATACAAAACATCATACGGCGTATGGGAACTTTTGCCACCGTTTTCCTTAGAGATTTCAGAAAAGATCTTAAAGGGACATATTAGCAATATTAAAGAGAAGACCAATCTACTTAAAGTGGATTACAAAAGGCAGTTGTCAAGAGTGTCGTTGGGTAATGAGAGCTATGTGGTGAAAGAGTTCAGAAGACCTGGACCGTGGTGGATATTCAGACCGGATTATGTGTCTTGGAAAAACGGTCAGAAACTTTATTCCCTTGGCATTCCAGTACCCAAGGTTTACGCATGGCTTAGCTCTTACGACAGAAGAGGTTTTATCATAATGGAAGACTTAGGAGATCTGGTTATTAAAAGCGTGCTCAGAAAACTTAAACCCGGTTCTGTTCAAAGGCGTTCTCTTATTGTCAAGATTTCTGATTTGGCTGCTTCTATCCACTCTAAAAAAGTCATCTATGGCGACATGAAGCTTACAAATGTTATCTTAAAAGATTCTTCCCTTTTCTTGGTAGATATGGATAAGATAAAGTTTAAAAGAAAGGTCAAGTTAAAGGACAGAGCTTATAACTTAATGCAGATAATTCTCTCGTTTCCAGAAGACCTTACTGAAGAAGAGCTGATGTTGTTTTTAAAAACCTATGCCCGGAGCAGTGGAAATGCTGCATGTGTACTTAAGCAATAGACTCGAAAATCTTGCAAAAGAGCTGGCCACTCTTATTAGGAACAGAAGAGATTCTGTGTTTTCTCCTTCTGTGGTGCTTATTCAAAGCAGAGGAATGGAAAGATGGATTTCTATGAAGATAGCTGAACAAAATGGTATATGTGCAAATATAAGGTTTCTGTTTCCTAACACCTTAATAGATGAAACCTTTCGATTAGTTATAGATAACCTGCCCGAAATTCCATTAGATGTAGAACTTATGAAGTGGAAGCTTATGAAAATACTTCCTTCTTTTGTGAAAAAGGAGAGGTTTTCTTTTTTAAGCAGGTATATTTCAGAAGAAAGAAGAGATATAAGCTTATTTCAGTTTTGTAGTCTTATAGCAGACACATTTGATCAATACATAGTGTTCAGACCTGACATGATCTCTAAGTGGGAGAAAGGATTTGATGATCACTGGCAAGCTCATCTGTTTAGAGAGCTTATAAAAGATACGGATACATATCATAGATTCAGGCTTGCCACTTTATTTAAAGAAGAGGTTTTTAAAAAAAGCTCTGTTCTGCCTCCTGTTATTTATGTGTTTGGTATATCTGCCATACCCAGATTTCATTTGGATATTCTATACCTTCTGTCACAGGTAGTAGATGTGCACATATTTCTTATGAATCCGTGTAGAGAGTACTGGGGGGATCTTGTACCTGAGAAGTATATCTTAAAAGAGGGTCTTGGTGAAAAAAAGTCGTACCTTTCCGTTGGAAATCCTCTACTTTCTTCTCTTGGAAAGCTCGGGAGAGACTTCTTTGATATGATAAACGAGTATGAGGCCGTAATCCACGAAGATTTTCAAGATGTACAGGAAAAAGACCTCCTCTCTTACATCCAGTCAGATATTCTTAACTTGCGAGATCCTTCTAACATTCCCAAAAGAGAGATAAAAGAAGAAGACCTGTCCATTCAGATTCACTCCTGTTACAGTCCTATGAGAGAAGTGGAGGTGCTCTATCACAACATTCTTAATATGTTGGAAGCTGATCCTTCTTTGAATCCAAAAGACATTCTGGTCATGACCCCTGACATAGAAAAGTACGCCCCTTTTATACAAGCAGTATTTGGAGCACCTGATCCAGATGTAAATATTCCTTTTAGCATTGCAGACAGGTCTCCAAAGTGGGAAAGAAAGCTGATCAGAGCCTTTTTTAAGATATTAGAACTTAGGAATACGAGGGTTGAGGCATCAAAGGTGTTGGATGTATTGGAGTTAGAATTGGTGGCCAAAAAATTCGGGATAAGCTCTGAGGACTTAGATATCGTGAGAACCTGGATAAACGAATCAGGAATAAGGTGGGGAATAGACGAACAGCACAGGAAAGAATGGATCAGCTCCATTTCAGACATAGGTACTTGGAAAAAAGGGATGGAAAGTCTTCTTCTGGGATATGCACTCTTAGATGAACAGGAGGGTGTCTTTGAAGGCATATTTCCTTATGAAGATACTGAGGGAAAGTCAGAGCTTCTCGGAAGATTAATAGACTTTTTAAATCGGCTTTTTGAGCTTGTTAAAGAATTTTCCAAAAAAAAGACCATGAGACAGTGGCAAGAACTTTTCTTTAAAATTTTGGATGAGTTCATCTTTGTAGATGAAGAATCTTATAAAGATGTGCACTTGTTAAAAGAGATTATATCTGAGATGGTGGAATATTCTGAAAACGCCTCTTTCTTTGAGCCCGTAGCCATAGAAGTTCCTGTCTGGAACATGGAAAGGCTTCTGGGAAGAAAAGGCTATGGTTCGAGGTTTCTTACTGGAGGAATCACCTTTTGTGCTATGCTTCCCATGAGAAGCATTCCTTTCAAAGTGATCTGCCTTATCGGAATGAATTACGACGAGTTTCCAAGATATACCAAGAGGTGGGAATTTGACTTGATACAAAAATATCCAAGAAAAGGAGACAGATCCAAAAGAGACGACGATAGATACCTTTTTTTGGAGGCGCTTATCTCTGCGAGACAGAAGCTTTATATAAGCTACACAGGTAGAAGCATAAAAGACAACTCTCCGATACCGCCATCTGTGGTGGTAAGCGAGCTCATAGACTACATAGAGCAGGGTTTTTACATGAAAAATAAAGACATAATAGAGCATATAAGTTTTGAACATCCTCTACACTCCTTTAACCCGATTTACTTTAAGCAAGAAAGGTTCTTTAACTATTCAAAAAAGGACTTACTAAGTGCAAAGAATATGCTCTCTGACAGGATATCTTCCCAGCCTTTTTTGATAAGGCTTTCTTGTGATAACACGGATAAGACCTTGGAAATAGATGATCTTTGCCGTTTTTTTTCGCATCCTATACGGTTTTTACTAAAGCAGAAACTGAACATTGAGTTAGAAAAGGATCAGGAGTTCTTGGAAGACAATGAGGTGCTCAGGCTTAAAGGCCTTCAAAAGTATAGATTTGAGCAAAAGTTATTGGAGTACAGGCTTAACAAAGAGAAAGCACAACTTAAAGAGTTCTTTCAGTGCAGAGGCCTTCTTCCCCTTGGAGCTTTGGGAGAACACGAGTTTTTGAAAAGCAGCCAAAAGGTTAGCTCTTTCTTAGACAAGGTTCGCCCTTACTTAGAAAGAGAAAAAAGAGAGCTTGAGTTAGAAGCCCGGATAGGGGACATATCAATAAAGGCGAGAATAAAGGACATATACGGGAACGAACTTTTCATGTATCGATTTTCCAGAATAAGGGCAACAGATAGAATAAGGTTTTGGCTTTATTACCTGTTCTGTAACATAAGCGGTTTATCTTTATCTGAAGGCACATTTGTTGGTCTTGATGAAGATGAGACGGTGATGCTTTTGAAACTTTCAGCTCTAAAAAAAGCTGAAGCAGAATCTTATTTTTTGGATCTACTGAATATTTATGAAGAAGGTCTTAAAAGAGCGATTCACTTCTTCCCTGAATCCGGGTGGAAGTATGCGGAAAGTCTGTTTGTAAAAAAGCAGGATCAGGAAAAAGCTGTTCAGAATGCAAGATTTCAATGGGAAGGAAACGATTATGTCCCAGGTGAAGGAAAGGACGAATATTACGAATTTTGTTTTAGAAAATATGACCCTATTGATGAAGAATTCTTAGAGCTTTCAAAGAAGATATACTTGCCAATCATACTGAATACCAAAAAAGAAAAGCTATGAAAGAATTAGACCCTTTCCAGATTCCTCTTCGAGGAAGACACATTATTGAGGCAAGTGCAGGCACGGGAAAAACATATGCTATTTCGAACCTGTTTTTGAGACTCGTTTTAGAAAAAGGGCTTTCAGTAGAGAACATACTGGTTGTTTCGTTTACAGAGGCTGCCACCAACGAACTAAGATATAGAATAAGGCAAAGACTGAGAGATGCTTTGAAAGGATTTTCGGATGGTACGGACGATCCTTTTCTAAGAGGACTGTTAGACAGGGTACAAGACAGAAAAAAGGGGATTGATAGAATAAGAAGGACGATCAGAGATCTGGACAGATTGCACATTTCTACGATACATGGTTTCTGCAGAAAGGTTATAATAGATAATTCCTTTGAAAGCGGCACTCTTTTAGACACAAGACTCATAGAAGATCAGCAGCTTTTGAAACAGGAGGTAATAAGGGATTTTTGGAGAGAGTACATATACTCTGAGTCACCTCTTTTTGTAGATTTTCTGAAAAAGAACAGATTTGATCCAGATACGATCTCTTCTCTGGTAGATCAGTATATCATAAGACCGTATGTGAGATTGGTGCCTGAAAAAGCAGAACTGACAAATGCTCGTGCGCTTGAGCTGGAATACCAGCAGCTTATTTTAGATCTACACGATCTTTGGTTTAAGTCTAAGGAGCAGATACTACACCTGCTTTTCAATAGCCCTTCTTTGAACAGAAGAACATTTAATAAAAGAAACATACTCAACTGGACCAAGTACTTAGAAGCCTTCTTAGTCTCAAAAGGTTACGAATTTGGTAAGACAGATTTGATAAAAAGGTTTGCATCCATTGAGTTGGAACACCCTTTTTTCAGATTAGTAAAAAGGCTTTTTCTTTTAAACCAAAGGTTAGAGTCTGTTTATCAGCAAAAGTTAGTTTTTTTAAGAAAAAAGCTTATCGAATATGTGGAAAAAGAGCTTAGTAAGAGAAAAGTGCTTAAAAATGTTATCTCATTTGACGATCTCATAAAGGTCGTGCACAAAGCAGTTCTTGAGCAAGAGGTTCTCGTAAACGGGTTAAGAAGCAGATTTGTTGCCGGAATGATAGACGAGTTTCAGGACACAGATCCTATTCAGTATGAGATATTCAAGCTTATATTTGATTCAAAAGACAGGGCACTTTATCTTATAGGGGATCCAAAGCAGTCTATCTATAGCTTTAGAGGAGCTGACATATTCACTTACATAAAAGCCTCCAAGGAAACAGGCTCCAGATACACTCTCAAAGAAAACTGGAGAGCTCATCCTAAGCTCATAAAGGCTATAAACACAATATTTGCTTCGAAAGAGAACCCCTTTTTTTATAAAGAGATCATGTTCTTACCCTCAATTCCTGCGACTCGCTCTGAGGTAAAAGAGCTAAGGTCGGGAAATGCAAAAGAGCCCTGTCTCAAGATATGGAAGTTTAAAAGAGAAGATTACGGAAACAAAGCAAAAGCTAAGGAAAAGATAGCAAGATCTGTGGCAAATGAGATTTCAAGACTCCTCCAGCTCTCAGATCAGAGATCCCTCTTTATAGGAGACGAGCCGGTTAAGGCGTCTGATATTGCTGTTCTGGTAAGAAGAAACTCAGAGGCAGAGCTCATTCAAAAAGAGCTTTCTTCTTTAAGAATACCGGCTATTATATACAGCACAACCAATGTCTTTGCTTCATGGGAGTGCAAAGAGCTTATAACCGTTCTCAGAGGCATATCCTTTTACAATAAAGAAGCATACTTAAAAGCTGCTCTCGGCACAGACATTATGGGATTGAAAGCAGAAGACATGGAGCTTATGGACGAGGCCAGATGGGAAGCGTACATGAAAAGCTTTAAGTACTACCGTGAGCTCTGGGAGAATTCAGGTTTTATATGTATGTTTAGACAGTTCCTGAACCAAGAACAGGTGATTCCGAGGCTAATGAGGTTTGAGGATGGAGAAAGAAGATGTACAAATCTGTTACACCTTATGGAAGTCGTTCATGAAGCAGAAAAAGAACACATGCTTGGAATAGAAGGCGTAATAAATTGGCTTAACTGCCAGAAAAAAGAGTCCTCCTCAAGACCTGAAGAATATCAGCTCAGGATTGAAAGCGACGAAAGTGCTGTCAGGGTAATAACCATTCATAGAAGTAAAGGTCTGGAGTTTCCAATAGTATTCATTCCGTTTGCCTGGGACACGGTAGACAGAAGAACATTTTCCAACAGGCCCGTGATATTCCATTCACTAAAAGATCAAGCATATGTCTTGGATCTTGGCTCTGAAAATCAGGAAAGACACATGGAGCTTTCTCTTCAAGAAGCATTGGCTGAGGACCTGAGGCTTATCTATGTTGCCATGACGAGAGCAAAAAACTGCTGCTACTTAGTATATGATGAATCAATAAAAAAGGATTCTGCTATGTCTTATCTGTTTGCCCAAGATCCTTCGGAGCTTTTCAAGGAGATGAAAGATGATGTTGTGGTGGAACCTATTTTCGAGTCTGAGCCTGTTTATAGGCCGGTAAAAAAGGAGGAACAGAGCCTTTCTTGTAGAGATTTTTCCAAGCAAATAGACACCTCATGGCGTCTTTCAAGTTTTTCTTCTCTTGTGTCAAATGCCCGTTATGTAGAAGATGTTCAGGACATAGATATGATCCAGGTTCAGGAAGAAGAGGAAGAGGAGCTTTTGTCACCTTCCCAAGACATATTTTCCTTCCCTAAGGGAGCAAGAGCAGGAACATTTTTTCACGATCTTTTAGAGCATCTGGATTTTAGAGACTCGGATGAGAAGATAACAGAACTTATTTCAGAGAAGTTAGTTCAATATGGATTTGATCAGTCGTGGAAAGAAGCGGTTTTTTCCGTTATAAAAGACCTTATAAATGTCCCCTTAGACCCAGAACTAAAAGGCTTAAGTCTTTCTAAGGTTTCTCTGCAGGCAAGAATAAACGAGATGGAATTTTATTTTCCTCTAAAAAGGATAGATGCTGAATTGTTGGAAGGAGTTATGAAAGAGTGGGATCTTATAGAGAGTGCTTCTCGGCTTCCTGGTGAAGTGGATCGATTGAGATTTGATCCTGTTCAAGGCTTTATGAGAGGCTTTATAGACATGATTTTCTCTTGGAAAGGGAGATTTTTCATTGTGGACTGGAAAAGTAATCATTTGGGAAACAGAAAAGAAGACTACTCATTTGAACAACTTCACAGAGAGATGAAAAGGAGATTCTATTTTCTTCAGCTCGCTATTTATACGGTAGCTTTGGATCAGTACTTAAGAGTAAATCTGCCAGACTACAGCTACGAAAATGATTTTGGAAAGGTTTATTACATCTTCTTAAGAGGAATATCTGCTGAAAAAGGGCCTAAATTTGGTATATACGGATACAGACCATCGCCAAAACTTTTGCAAAGGCTTAGAGAAATCTTGATCAAATGAAAAAAGGCATCATTACAATAACCACAGATTTTGGAACAAAAGACGCTTATGTAGGAGTAATGAAAGGGGTTATTCTCTCTATAAATCCGGATGTACAATTGGTAGACATTACCCATGAGATAGAGCCAGGAGACATATTAGAGGCAGCTTTTTTGCTGAAAGATGCATATCAGTATTTTCCCAAAGGAACCGTTCACATTGCTGTGGTTGATCCTGGGGTGGGTGGGAGCAGAAGACCAATAGCTATAAAGACGGACAACTTCTTTTTCGTAGGACCGGATAACGGCCTCTTTTGGCCCATCATTTCTGGTGAGGATGCCTTAGTGGTTCATTTGACAAACAAAAGGTATTTTTTGCCAGATATAAGCGATACATTTCACGGAAGGGACATATTTGCTCCTGTAGCCGCATACATTTCTAAAGGGGTGGATCTTTTAGATATGGGGGTTCCTATAAGGGATCCTGTAAAGATAGAGATAAAGAAGCCTACGATCTTAAAAGAGCACATAATTGGCACTATTGTAAGGGTTGATCGCTTTGGAAACCTTATAACGAACATATCTAAAAAGGACATAATAAGATGTTTTGGAAAGGTCGAAGATCTGGAAGTAGAGCTTGGAAACAGGAAAATAAAAGGAATCAGAAAGACTTATTCTGATGTGCCTTCTGGTCAGCTTCTGGCACTCATAGGAAGCTCGGGCTTGTTAGAGGTCTCTGTAAACAGAGGAAGTGCTTACGAATTTTTTGGAAAAAAGGCAAAAGAGCTGGAAGTACATGTAAGATCTATGTCTGGTTCCTGATCTTTCTCAGATACTCTTCCCACTCAACAGGAAGAAGATACTTCTTCTTGTTGTTACACTCCTTACACGCAGGAACGATGTTTTCCCTTGTGCTCTTTCCTCCTCTGCTAAGGGGGATTATGTGATCCATGGTAAGATTTTTGCTTCCCACTTTAGCGCCACAGTAATAACAAATGCCTCGACTTATCTTTTTTCTCCACCACTTAGTGTTTCTTAACTTCCTTGCTTTCTCTCTTTCTCTTCTTATATCTTCTTCTGTTACTATTTCCCATCCCATCTTTCTGTCCTTATTTCAGGAAATAGTCTTTTTCTGCACTGAGAAAGAAAGTATTCATCCGTCATTCCAGAGATAAAGTCTCTTACGATTTCGGGATGTTTTCTCTTTGCTTTGTAGTCCTCAGACATACCGTCTAAAAAACCTTTAAATATGTCTGATTCTTCATTTCCTTTCTGCAAGTCCTCCATATATTTTTCAAACAAGAGGCCAAACATAAGTTTGATCTTTTCGCTTTGGCTTTTTATTTTTGGATTTAAATATATGCGAGTTTCGTTGAATTTTTTTAACTTTTTTAGCGCTTCTCCTACCTCTTCACTAAAAGCTATGTATGGCTTATCCATGCTGTTTGCCACTAAGTCTTCCACCAGTGTGTATACAATCTTTCCGTTGGTGTCGCCTAATATCTTTCTGCATTCTTTGGGAATATCATCTCTTTTTACAATACCTAATCTAATGGCATCCTCTATATCTCTTCCTATGTAGCTGATTATATCCGCCATTCTTACCACACATCCTTCCATGGTCATTGGCACAAGCTTTGCTTTTGGGTTTTTCATCAGTTCATTTATCTCTGATTTAAGAATACCAAAATCCTTTTTCCATTTGGGCTCTATCTTCCGAGTATACACCTCTCCATTATGACAAAGTATACCATCTAATACCTGAAGCGTTAGATTCCAGCCTCTTCCTTTTCTCTCTATCTCCTGTAAGAACCTGACACTTTGTACATTGTGCAGAAACGGTCCTATTCCGTATGCCTGACATATGTCAGAGAGGATTTTTTCTCCATCATGGCCAAAAGGTGCGTGTCCTATGTCGTGGCCTAAGGCAATGGCTTCTATAAGATCTTCGTTTAATCTAAGGAGTCTTCCTATGGTTCTTGCTATCTTAGATACAAGCTGAACATGTAACACTCTGTGGGTGATGTGATCATTCTTTATAAGGTAGAAGACTTGGGTCTTATCTATGTATCTTGTGTAGGCGTGAGAATGCAGGATCCTATCCACATCTACAGAAAAGAACTGTCTGTGTCCAAAAAGTATTTCCTCCTCTTCCTTTTCTCTTACAGCACTTGTACTAAGACATGCCCAAGGAGAGAGCCTCTCCTTTTCTAATTCGTCCAATTTGTATCTCAGTCTTAATAGCTCCTTTTCTTTTTCTTCCATATTGCCAAATTTTTCTTGCCAAAGGAAGGCTCTGGTGTTAGAAATACAGGACAATTTTTAGACATTTATATCTTAGCAGTGTTTGTTTATAATAACAAGACAGTAGAAAAAACAGGTTCAGGACATGCACGGTTCTGCCAAGTGCAGTAGCCTGAACCGAAGAAAAAACCGTTGCAAGGAGGGATTATGAGTGTAGTAACAATGAAAGAGCTTTTAGAAGCAGGGGTCCACTTTGGACATCAAACAAAGAGATGGAATCCAAAGATGAAACCATACATCTTTGGTTCCAGAAACGGGATCCACATTATTGATCTTCAAAAAACAGTGGAGCTTTTTGATGTAGCTTACCAGTTTGTGGTAAAAACAGTGGCAGACGGAAAAAGTATTCTGTTTGTGGGGACTAAAAAGCAAGCAAAAGATGCTATCATTGAAGAGGCTGAAAGGTGTGGCATGTTTTATGTCGCTCACAGATGGCTGGGCGGCACTCTCACCAACTTTCAAACTATCAAGAAGAGCATAGAAAAATTAAGAGAACTTGAAGCAATGAAAAGGGAAGGGGCTTTCAGTCAGTACCCCAAAAAAGAAGCCTTGAAGCTGGAGAAGAAGCTCCAGAAACTGGAAAGAAACCTTGGTGGTATCAAAAACATGGACGAACTTCCCGGCGCAGTATTTATAGTGGATACAAAAAAAGAACATATAGCAGTAAGAGAGGCAAGAAAACTCGGCATCCCGGTGGTTGCTATTGCTGACACAAACTGTGATCCTGATGAGATAGACTATCCCATTCCGGGAAATGATGATGCTATAAGGGCTATAAGGCTTATATGCTCCAGAATAGCGGATGCATGTATAGAAGGTTTAAAGATATTAGAGGAGAGAAGAAAAGAGGAGGAAATGGCTGAATACAAAGAGGAAGGTGAAGCTGTTTCTGAACAGGTGGCTGCTGAAACCACAGAACAAGGTCCTGAAGTGGTAATCATCAAGAAAGAAGCAGAAGAAAAAGAGCGGGTAGCTAATTAAAAACAAAAGGAGGGGTTAAATTGGCTGTATCAACTGAATTGATAAAAGAGTTAAGAGAAAGAACAGGCGTGGGTATAATGGATTGCAAAAAAGCCCTTATAGAATGTAATGGAGATATAGAAAAGGCGATTGAATATCTGCGAAAAAAAGGGATAGCTACAGCTCAAAAGAGGGGTGCAAGAGAGACAAAAGAAGGCCAGATACACGCTTACATACATCCTGGTGGGAAGATAGGGGTTTTGGTGGAAGTGAACTGTGAGACCGATTTTACTGCCAGAACAGAGGATTTTAAAAACTTTGTAAAAGACATAGCTATGCAGATAGCCGCTCAAAATCCGATAGCAGTGAAAAGAGAGGATATTCCTCCGGAAGTGGTGGAAAAGGAAAAAGAGATATACGCTTCTCAAGCCAGAGAAGAAGGAAAGCCAGAAAAGGTAATAGAAAGGATTGTAGAAGGAAAACTAAAAAGGTTTTTTTCTGAAGCGTGTCTTTTGGAACAGCCCTTTATAAAGAATCCTGATATCACTGTTCAGGATCTATTGAACGAACTTATAGCCAAAACAGGAGAAAACATAGTCATAAGGCGATTTGTAAGATATCAGTTGGGCGAAGAGTCATAATGTATAAGCGCGTATTGTTAAAGGTAAGTGGTGAGGCTTTGGTGGGAAAGAAGGTTTATGGAATAGATCCTTTTGCACTGAAGTCCATAGCGGATGAAGTCACGGAATTGCTGAGCATGGGGGTTGAAATAGGGATAGTTGTGGGAGGAGGAAACATATTCAGAGGTCTCAGGTATGAAGAATACGGATTTGACAGGGTGGTAGCAGATTACATGGGAATGCTCGCCACCCTTATAAACTGCTTAGCACTCTCTCAGGTTTTTAAGTCAAAAGGCATAAAAGCCAGAGTCATAAGCCCTATAGAAGTAAAAGGGCTTACAGAAGCATTTTCGCCAGCACTGTTAGATACAGCTTTTTCCAAGAAAGAGCTGTTTTTGTTTGCATGTGGTACTGGAAATCCTTTTTTTACCACAGATACCGCGGCTGTACTCAGAGCAATGGAAATGAGAGCAGAAGTACTTGTAAAAGGCACAAAAGTGGACGGGGTCTATTCTGCTGATCCTTTAAAGGATCCTGAGGCCGTTTTCTTTGAGACCATAGACTACGAGACATTTTTAAACAAAAGGCTCGGCGTTTTGGATCTTACTGCTGTTTCTCTTGCTATGACATATGGACTTCCCATTGTGGTTCTTAATATCCAGAAAAAAGGCAACTTGAAAAGACTCATTTCTGGCGAGAAGATAGGGACAATCATAAAAGGAGGGATAGGCAATGCAAGATGAGATACTTGCTGAACTAAGAGATAAGATGAACAAGAGTATAAATGTGCTAAAGAAAGAGCTGAGCAAGATAAGAACAGGTCGAGCCTCCACAGCCCTTTTAGAAGACATCATGATAGAGTGCTACGATACAGAAATGCCTTTAAAACAAGTGGCTTCTATATCTGTGCCTGAAAGCAGGTTGATTCTTATACAGCCCTGGGACAAGTCAATCATAGGAAACATAGAGAAAGGGATTCTCAAGTCAGAGCTGGGATTGACCCCTGTAAACGACGGAAAAGTAATAAGAGTGCCTATTCCCCCCTTAACAGAGGAGCGCAGAAAGGAGTTGGTAAAGTTAGTCAAAAAAGTGGGAGAGGATATCAAGGTTGCCATAAGGAATAATCGAAGAGAAGCAAACGAGATGTTTAAAGAGCTTAAAAACGAGAAAGAAATATCCGAAGATGATTACAGAAGAGCTTTAAATGAAGTGCAAAAGATTACAGATGAGTTCATCGAAAAGGTAAACAAACTTGTAAGTGAAAAGGAAAAAGAGATTATGGAGTTCTGATCTCTTTAAAAATGAGCGAGCTTCCTCGAAAACTGCCTGTTCATGTGGCCATAATAATGGACGGCAACGGAAGGTGGGCTCAACAGAGAGGTCTGCCCAGATTTCATGGACATTTCAAGGGAGCAGAATCTGTCAGAGAAATAGTAAAGGCTACAAGGGAATTCAACATCCCTTGGCTTACCCTTTACTCTTTTTCTGAAGAAAACTGGAAACGATCAGAAGAAGAGATAAAAACCCTGATGAATCTATTAGTAGAATATCTGGATAAAGAGCTTCCCGAAATGCAGGAAAACGGCATCAGACTAAAGGCAATAGGTAGGATATGGAAGCTTCCTGAAAGGGCGAGAAAAAAGCTTCTGGAGGTTATTGAGAAGACAAGCAACAACAAAGACATGACCTTGGTTTTGGCGTTAAGTTACGGTGGAAGACAGGAAATCACGGATATGCTCAAAAGCATTCTACAAAACAAAGACACCCTGCCAGATCCAGAAGAGATAACAGAAAGCTTTGTAGCACGCCACCTTTATCTGGACATGCCAGACCCAGACTTACTCATAAGAACAGGAGGAGAAAAAAGGATAAGCAACTTTCTTCTATGGCAGATTGCTTATACAGAACTTTACTTTACAGATGTGCTGTGGCCTGACTTTGGTAGAGAAGAATATATTCGCGCCCTCCAGGACTTTGCCAGAAGAAAGAGGCGATTTGGGGGGGTTTGATGCACATAAAAAGGTGGCTTACTGCATTTGTTCTTTTGCCTCTAACCGTGTATGTTGTAGGATTTTCTCCTTGTTGGGCTTTTTATGTCTTTTTGGCCTTTTTTCTCTTTCTCGCTTTGAAGGAGTTTTACGATATTACTTCTATCTCTTTTATGCCTCAATTTTTCGGGTATCTGTCCTCACTTTCGCTTTTGCTTACGATACTAAAAGGGAGCTTGTACCTGTTTCCCTTAGCAATTTTTCTCGTGGTTTTTTTCTGCTTTTCTTCTGCTGTAATACTGAACTATCTTCCCACAAAAGAGATTATTCAACAGTTAGGAATCTCGGCTATGTCCGTAATTTATATTGCTGTTCCTTTTTCCATGATGATGGTGATATACAAGCACCCTTTTGGTAGGGCGTGGATATTGTTTTTAATTTGTATCGTAATAGCTGGAGATACGGGAGCTTTTTACTTTGGTAGATATCTCGGCAGACACAAATTACACAAAAAGGTAAGCCCTAACAAGACATGGGAAGGGGCACTGGGAGGGTTTTTCTGTTCCCTTTTAGCAGGCCTTATGTTTATAAGAGCCTTTAAGATATGTCCGTTTTCCTACGGTATAATCTGCTTTTTGGTTTTTACTTCTATTATTGCCCAGATAGGAGATCTTGCAGAATCTTTTATAAAAAGGGGTTTTTCTGTAAAAGACTCCGGCACCATACTCCCGGGCCACGGGGGTGTACTGGATAGGGTTGACTCTCTTTTGTTTGCAGCACCTTTTCTTTACGGGTACATAATGGGAAGATGAAAAAGATAGTCATTCTTGGATCAACAGGTTCCATAGGGGTTACTGCCTTAAGGGTCATAAGACAGAATCCAGAAAAGTATAAAGTGGTGGGACTTACTGCAGGAAGAAATGTTCGGCTTTTGCTTAGGCAAATAGCTGAATTCAAACCAAAGGCAGTGGCTGTTTTGCAGGAGAAGGATAAAGAATGGCTGAAAAGTGAGGTTCAAGATCAGTTCATAGAGGTGTATTCAGGAGAAGAGGGTTTTGTAAAGGTTGCCACTATAGCCGAGTCAGATATAGTGATCTCTTCTATTATGGGTGCAGCAGGTCTTATTCCTACCTTTTCTGCTATAAAGGCGGGAAAAGATATCGCACTTGCTAACAAAGAAACAATGGTTATGGCAGGTCCTATTGTTGTAGAAGAGGTAAAAAAAAGAGGCGTTTTTATCATTCCTGTAGACAGTGAGCATTCTGCTATCTTCCAGTCTATTCAGGGGCATCCGAAGGACGATATAAAAAGAGTGATACTTACCGCTTCTGGCGGCCCTTTTAAAGATGCTTCCTTGGAAGAGATGGCAAATGTTACTCCGGAGCAGGCGTTAAAGCATCCCAACTGGAAGATGGGGAAAAAGATAACCATAGACTCTGCCACCATGATGAACAAGGGTCTGGAGGTAATAGAAGCGAGATGGCTTTTTGATATTCCGGTGGACAAGATAGATATACTTGTGCATCCTCAAAGCATAGTACATTCTATGGTGGAATATAAAGACGGCTCGATTATTGCTCAACTTGGTGTTCCTGACATGTCAATCCCCATATCTTATGCACTTTCCTATCCGCATCATGTAGAAAACGACCTGCCCTCTCTGGAATTGGATAAAATTAAAGTGCTTTCTTTTGAGAAACCAGATCTTAAAAGATTTAAATGTATTAGATTGGCATACGAGGCCATAAAAATAGGCGGGAGTATGCCGGCTGTTATGAACGGTGCAAATGAAGTGGCAGTAGAAGCATTTTTGAGAAAAGAGATAGGATTTCTGGATATTCCTGATATAATAGAAAGAGTGATGTCCGTGCATGAGCCTTTCCCTGTAGACAGTATCGCTTCTGTTATGGAAGCAGACAGATGGGCAAGGCAAAAGGCAGAAGACATTATTAAAAGTATTCAGGGATAAAAATGAATACCTTACATGCGTGTCTTTATTATGTGATTCCATTGATACTGATTTTAGGTGTTCTAATTCTGTTCCATGAATTAGGACATTTTATTGTGGCTAAACTGTTTGGAGTAAAAGTAATCAGGTTTTCCTTAGGGCTCGGCCCAAAGCTGTTTGGAAAAAAGTTTGGAGAAACAGAATATGCTATATCTGTGATCCCTTTTGGTGGATATGTAAAGATGCTTGGAGAAGGATTGGACGAAGAACCTATACCTGAGTGGGAAGAGCACAGAGCATTTAATAATCAACCTGTTTTAAAAAGGATGGCAATTGTTGCGGCTGGGCCTGTTTTTAATCTGCTTTTAGCTTTCTTCATATTCATATTCTTTTATGCAATAGTAGGAGAAAAGGTATTAGCTCCAGAAGTAGGAAAGGTAAAACTTGGAAGTCCCGCATGGCTGTCAGGTGTGGAACCCGGGGATGTAATATTAGCCATAGATAACATTCCTGTAAGGCAATGGGAAGATATAAGAAAGATAATTCACCAAAAAGGCAGGGTTCCTATAAAACTGCTGGTAAAGAGAGGAGATGACTTTTACCTGATAAAGGTTACCCCTGCTCCAGGAAAGGTGAAAAATGTTTTCGGAGAAGAGGTTCAGACAGTTATCATAGGGATAGTAGCCTCGGGGAAGACGAAGATCCTCAAGTTTTCTGTCTGGGGAGCTGTAAAGGAAGGATTTAAAAGAAGTTGGGAGATAATAAGGCTTACCTGTATAACACTGGTAAAACTGATTCAAAGGGTTGTTCCTGTGAAGACCTTGGGAGGCCCGATACTCATAGGCCAGATTACTGGCAAGATTGCACAACAGGACTGGCGATATCTGGTTCCTTTTACTGCCGTAATAAGCATTAACTTAGGGATACTGAATCTGCTTCCTGTACCTATCTTAGACGGGGGGCTTATTTTACTTTTACTTGTGGAACTTGTCTTAAGAAGACCATTAGATCAGAAGATCCAAGAAACCGCTCATAAATTAGGACTTATATTACTGATAGGGCTTATGGCAGTGGTGATGTACAACGACATCACAAGGATTTTAACGAGGCAATGATATTGGTATTAAATACCACCACCAAACAATTTTCTCTTGGGCTTCTGACTGACACGGGTGTTCTCATTTCAGAGCATGTAATAATGCCTTTAAAGACCGGGTCTGCTTTTTTTATGCCGAGTCTGGACTTTCTGTTAAGACATTCGTGCAGCAGCATAAAAGAGATAAGCTGTGTTGTGGTGGCAATTGGGCCTGGCAGTTTTACAGGATTAAAGGTAGCCCTTTCTGTAGCAAAAGGGATTTGTTTTTCTATGAACATCCCTATAATAGGGGTTTCGAGCCTTGAAGCACTTGCTATGCAGGTTCCGTACAGTGATGTTCCAATTACCGCTATCATAGATTCCAGAAAAAGAGAGTTTTTCTTTGCAGAATTTGAGTTTAAAGACGAAAAACTTGTCAGAAAAAGTGCTGACAGCTACATAAGGATCGAGGAATTTCCTGAGAGGTTTCAGAAGAGGCTGTTTATAGGAAATGATTACAACACTCAGGCGCCTTTAATAAAAGAGTATATGGGCAAAGATGCACTGCTTGCTCCTTCTCAACTTTGGTATATAAGTGCGGCACATGTCGGAAGGTTGGGTATAGAAAGACTTAAAAAGGGAGATGTGGATAACATCTTGTCCTTGGAACCCATATACCTTAGACCCCCAGAGATCAGAAAAAATCCTTACGGGTTAAGGAGTTGAAAGAGAAACACATTAATAACAGATTGCCTTTTGTGAGGTTTGCTATTCCGTTCATATTATCGGGTATATTCCTGAGCGCACTTTTTCTTTGGATAGGAAGAGGAGAGCTCTTTTTGATCTTTTCCTTTGCTACCTCGTTTATTGCTTTCTTTTTTAGAGATCCTGACAGAAGCTGTTATGTTCCTGAAAGGGCGATTCTTTCGCCGGCAGACGGGAAGATACTGGAAGTAAAAGAGTTGGGAGATAAGATCAAGATCTCGATTTTTATGTCCCTTATGGATGTTCATGTAAATAGGATCCCGGTAAGCGGACAGATAAAACGGATCACCCATACTCCTGGTAGGTTTTTCAGGGCAAACTTAGAGTCAGCCTCCAAAGAGAATGAGAGAAATGAGATATTGCTTAAACCAGACGACTCAGAAGAGCCTTTTGTACTTATTCAAATAGCAGGAATTCTTGCAAGAAGAATCATATGCTGGGTCAGGGAGGGAGATCGAGTAACAGCGGGTCAGAGATTTGGACTTATATGTTTTGGTTCGAGGGTGGAGCTGTTTGTAAATAAGAATTGTGAGATTGTGGTTAAACCTGATCAAAAAGTAAAAGCAGGGATGACCGTTTTAGGATACATCCAAAAGGAGGGTTGAGTGATCTTGTAAGAGCATAAGGTTTGGCTTGTTTGTAAAGGAGAAAAAGATGAAGAAAAGAAAATTAAACAAAAAGAAAAGTAGAAAGGGAATCTATATCTTGCCGAATCTTTTTACTACTGTGTCTTTGTTTTTTGGTTTTTTCTCCATAGTATCTACTTTGGAGCAGAAGTATGAACCTGCAGCTATAATGATCCTTATCTCTTGCGTATTTGATATCTTAGACGGAAGAGTGGCTCGTCTTACTCATACTACGAGTCAGTTTGGAATGGAATATGATTCTCTTTCAGATTTGGTAGCATTTGGGGTTGCGCCTGGCATTCTGATATTCAAGTGGTCACTTCAATCAATAGGCAGACTCGGTTGGCTGGCCTGTTTCGTTTATATTGCCTGTGGGGCATTAAGACTGGCCAGGTTTAATGTCCATGTAAGGAACGGAAAAGAGGTATCTTATTTCAAAGGGCTTCCAATTCCAGCTGCAGCCAGTTTTATAGCGTGTATCATACTCTTTTCAAAGATGATTTCATTACACTGGAACCCTTTGTTTCTTCTCATCTCTGTCTATGTGCTCTCTTTTCTTATGGTGAGCAATATTAATTACCTAAGCCTAAAAGGTGATGAGTTGAGTCAGAGAAAACCTTTCAATGTACTTGTCACCACTGTGCTCCTCCTTGTGTTTATAGCCTATAGACCGAAATTGATCATACCCATTCTGGTTTTGGCCTATGTCGTGTCAGGGCCTTTACTTTTTCTGTACAGACTTTACAGGGAAAAAAGGATTCCCGTAAAAGCTGAAAAAGTGGCTGTAAATGGATATGAGGATAACAGGGGGCAGTAAGAAAGGACTTGTGCTTAACTCTCCCAGAGGCAAAGACATAAGGCCGAGCAGTGATCATATCAGACAGGTCATATTCAACATAATAGGACATGATCTGTCTTGCAAAAAGATCTTGGATCTCTTTTCAGGTACAGGGATTCTCGGTATTGAAGCTCTAAGCAGAGGTGCAGATCGCGTATGTTTTGTGGACAAATCTTCTGATGCATTAAAGCTGATTGTAAGGAATCTTGAGATCTCAGGTTTTAAAAACAAGGCTCATGTGGTAAAAAGAGACCTTACAAAAAAGAACTCCTTCAGGTTAAAAGGAAAATTTGATATTGTTTTTATCGATCCCCCGTATGACAAGTCGCTCTTAGAGAAGACATTAGAGATGATGCCTGTACATATGCTGTTGGAAGACGAGGCGACTATAATTGGAAGGTCTTCTAAAAGAGAAGTTCTGCCGTCCTATGTCAACCATATGAGACTTTTAGAAATGAGGGAATATGGAGACACAAGACTATGGATATATAGATTCAGGGGGAGGGAAGAATGAAAGAAAAGGTGGCCATATATCCTGGCACATTTGATCCTATTACAAATGGGCATATGAGCATAATAAGGAGAGGGCTGGAGATATTTGACAAGCTAATAGTTGCCATTTTGATTAATCCTCAAAAAAAGCCTCTTTTTTCTGTAGAAGAAAGGATCTTCATGATAAAAGAGGCTACCAAGGGGATGGGGAATATAGAAGTAGATACCTTTGAAGGATTATTAGTAGACTATGCTGTAAAAAAAGGGGCAAATGTTATAATAAGAGGGCTTAGAGCGACTTCTGACTTTGAGTTTGAATTTCAAATGGCACTTATGAATAGAAAGTTAAACAGATCTGTTCAGTCTATTTTTCTGATGACAGATTACAAGTGGCTTTATGTAAGCTCCAGCATAATAAAAGAAGTGGCCAGTTTTGGAGGTGATGTAAAAGGGCTTGTTCCGGACATAGTTAACGAAAAACTAAAACAAAAGTTCAGGGAAAAACTGGAAGGAGGTAGATCATGACGGTCACAAAGGAGGTTCTTATAAACAAGATATATGACGAAGTAGGTCTCAGCAAAGCCACTTCTAAAAAAGTAGTAGAGGCATTGATAGAGCTGATAAAAGAAAGCTTAGAGAGGGGAGAAAATGTGCTTATAAGTGGTTTCGGAAAATTTGTAGTAAGAGAAAAAAGACCCAGACGCGGGAGAAATCCTCAAACAGGTGAAGAAATTCAGTTAAGAGGCCGCAGGGTGGTTACTTTTAAGATATCCAGCGTACTAAAGAAAAAAATAAACCAGTCTTAAAGGGCAATAATAAAAGTGTCTTTAAATCCTATCTCTCTGAGTTTTTTTTCTATGAGGCTGGCCTTTCCTATACTCCTTGCACCTGATACAACAACTCTATAAACAGGGTTTGCAAACCTGTCTGTTCCCACATGTATTTCCACATGCTTAAATATGACGCTGAGCCTGTCCACCAGTCGCAAGGCATTCTTTTTATTTCTGAAGGCTCCCACTTGGACACCAAATCTACCAGTTTTGGTGTCCACTACTTCCACCACAGTCTTTTTTCCAACAGGAGATCTCAGCTTTCCTATCTCTCTTCCAAGCACAATGAGTTCAACAGGTGCTGTCCCGGAGCGTATCATTCCTATGTCTTTTGCTGCTCTGTAAGAGAGGTCTATTATCCTGTTTTTTACAAATGGTCCTCTGTCATTTATTTTTACTATCGTGGTCTTGTTGTTTCTCAAATTTTTTACCAAAACATATGTTCCAAAAGGAAGGGTCCTGTGGGCAGCAGTTCTTTTATACATATTGTATATCTCGCCGCTTGCTGTTTTTTTTCCGTGGAATTTCTTTCCATACCAAGAAGCTATTCCTCTTTGAACAAGCCCGGGTACAGGATAGTATCTTTTTTTGTGGATAACATAACATTTTAACTTTACAGAAGGCAGCAAGACTATTCTGGAGATGGAGTATGAAGTTTTTAGTTGTTTTTTTCCGCATCCTGAAAGGAATATAATGAGTAATCCAAGGATTATTTTTCTCTTTTGCACGGAATCTTTACTCCGAAAAATTCGTCACACCATCTGGTATAACTGTTTAAGATATTTTGCAGTCTTTTTCTGTAATATTCAAGCTCTTCGGAAGAAGCAAACCGAGAAGGAACCTTAAAAGGGCTGCCGTGTCTTATCACAACCTTGGAAAATGGCTTTGGAATCATATACCTATCCCATGAATTCAGAAGCCAGAACCTATTACAGCTCCACATTAAAGGAATGATAGGGGCTTGGCTTTTACTGGCGATCAATATAGGCCCTGTCTTTACAATTCTGGGTGGACCTAAAGGCCCGTCTGCCAATATTCCGATAGATTTGCCTTTCTTTACACACTCGATCATCTGTCTGAGTGCCTTAATTCCTCCTCTTGTGGAAGACCCTCTCACATATCCGAAACCTAAATGCTTTGCAATTCGAGCCCCATACTCCCCGTCTCTGCTCTGACTAATTAGAACTACCGGGTTTTTCTCTGCGAGGTATCTTGCAAAAAAGCACATTCTTTGATGCCAGCTTACATATATACACGGGCCAGGAATATCATCTCCTTCAATGTGGATTATGGAACAGGTTTTGAGAAGAGTCTTTACCAAAGATGCCAAACAGGGGGGAATAAGCTTCAGCAGAAGCGGATCATACCACTTGAGCACACCTTTATTTCTCATGCTTTTTCTTTTTTATCGATATGACAAGAGGAATAGAATGCATCTCTGGAGACAGGATTCTGGTAGCACCTAAGTGCCAGGATTTTATCTCTGCTTCGTTTTTTATCATTTCTGCTATTTTTCTTATCAAGCCCTGAATGTCTATTACAGGATGCTTTGAGAAAACGCGGGGCAAACCGAATGTATAGCTACAGGCCAGACACTTTCCCGGTCTTGCTCTGAGAAGAAATTCGAATTCCAGTCTGCTGTCCAGCGCATCTTTAAATCTTAACTCTATATCATATGCCCCTTCTGATGGATCGCCAAAAAGCGCTTCAAAGAACTGATTTGTCCTTTCCGGTGGAAACATCTTTCTCAGTTTTATGTCGGAGAACATCTTCTTAAACTTATCCATCAGTAGCCTCCCACTCTTTTCAGTTTTCTAATGATGTTATCTCTAAGCCAGTGGTAGTCGAGCCATTCTTCAGGATTTACAAATATTCCATTTACTAAGATGCTGAAGTGCAGGTGATCTCCTCCTGCAAGACCGGTCTGTCCGGTAAGGCCTATTATGTCCCCTTTTTTTACTTCTTGACCTTTTTCCACATCGATTCTACTGAGGTGTCCATAAAGAGAAAAGATTCCTTGTCCGTGATCTATGATCACTGCCAACCCGTATATCCCTACTATTCCCGTGTATATAACCTTTCCGTTGTTAGAAGCGGGCACAGGAGAGTTTGCTACAGAAGCTAAGTCAATTCCCAAATGAACCTGGTAGTCTACGAACCTGCCTTTGTAAATATAGGATCTCTGATCCCCAAATTTGGCTGTGCATTTTGAATTCCTAAGACATATCCACGCACCTTTCCACAGCCTTTTGTCAGAGGTCTTTGAGGTAAGTCTCTTTATTAACTGGTTGTTTTTCTTTCTTAGTTCTCTATTTATTTTCAAAAACTTGTCTATGTCTTTTCCACCTTCAGAGAAAGGCAAATGGGAGAAGAAGGGAAGCACTTTTTTCAAGAAGCCATCAGTTATAATTATCCTTCTCTTTCTGAAGCGTCTTTTTTTAATCCTGTAATAGAATCTGGATGTAGCTTTGTTTCCTGCCCTGTCTTCAGCCCATATGTAAAAGTCTGTTAAAGACTTAAGATCATAAGGCACACCAATGTAACAGACATAACATTTAAATCTTTTGGAGCAAGTACCTATTTGATATGCTGGAAAAAAGAGTTTGTTCAGGTACACCCCCGTTTTTATTGTATCCTTTGAGACCTCATAAGTGATGAGCCCTGAACCTCCAACTGAAAAGTAGTTTAGCCTGCTCAGAGGAACTATCTGGGGAGCAGTAGTATCTATGCATAACTTTTTGGTAAAGGTTTGTAAGTTTCCTTTAAAGCCGTTTCTCATTGAATAGTCCCAGACATAAATCTTCAGGATGGCATCCCCGTCAGAGAAACCGAGTTTGACAGGATTTAAAAGCACCTGAGCCGTGTATTTGTGAGGCCCTTTTCTGCTAAGAAAACCTGAGAAGGAGAATTTTTTGTCAAAAAAGATCTTTCTTTTTTTGTCTTGGATCAGCTCCATCTCTATTTTTCTGAGCCCCATCTTTTTGTCTTCCACAAACAGGTTAAATTTCTTTGATGAAGAAAGATAAACCGGAAGTCCTCTTATTTCTACGGATGGCGGTTCTTTTTCAAAAAGCATCCATATAAAATAGGCGAACAAGATAGTAAAAAGGGAAATAAGGCTTATTATTAAGCTGCTTCTGTATGAACCCTTTTTCCAAAACATATTCCTATCTTAGCCAGATAGAAAACATTATAATTACAAAACAAGGAAGCCATATCCACATAAGCTCGCTTTTAGCCACGATTTTTCCCCACTCACTGAAAAAGTCTTCCACCGTTAAAGGACATGCTATTAAAGGCTTCCAGGGGAACAGATACCTCTTTTGAGAGAAAGGAGAAAAAAAAGCCACTCCCATGCCCCCTGCTGTCATGGCATCTAATATCGAGTGACTGAGGGTAATGAGAAAGAAGATGCTTTCATAATAAAACCAGTTCGCAGAAAGAAATCTCGCTTCAGAAAAGCAAAAACACACAATTGCATTGCTGAGTAAAAAAGCAAAGAAGATAGAGTGAAAAAAACCCCTGTGTCCAAACAAGCTTTTATACGGGATACCGAGTGCAAAAGAAAGACCATCTATGTCGGGAAAGGAAGAAGCAAGAACAGAAAGCCATATAAAAGAGTGATCGGTATGCTTCGTAGAAATCGCAACCCCCACTGCCAGACCTATTACTGCGTGAGATATAAGGGAAGGCAATCTTTTCTCCTCAAATTACTTTATTCAGCGGATATTCTATTATGTCCTGGGCTCCTGCCTTTATTAATTTCGGTATGAGATCTCTTACCTGCTGAGAGTTTACCACTGCTTCCACAGAGAGCCAGTCAGAATTATAAAGGCTCGCAACAGTGGGTGCTCTTAAGCTCGGAAGTATACTTATGACCCCGTTTATTTTGTCCTTTGGCACATTCATCTTAAGCCCTACCATGCTCTCTGCTCTGAGAGCACCTTTGAGCAGGAGGGCTATCTGCTCTATTTTTGATCTCTTCCAAGGGTCTTTATAGGCTTCTTTGTTTGCGATAAGCTGGGGATTCGTTTTCATGAATTCATAAATGATTTTGAGCCCGTGTGCCTTTATTGTACTGCCTGTTTCTGTTACTTCCACAATGGCGTCCACAAGGCCTGAAGCAACCTTTGCTTCGGTTGCTCCCCAAGAGAACTCCACATCTACATCTATGTTTCTTTCTTGAAAGAATTTCTTCGTAAATCTTACAAGCTCTGTGGCGATCTTTTTTCCTCTGAGGTCTTCGAGGGTTTTTATATCAGAGTCTGCTCTTACTGCTAAAACCCATCTTGCAGGTTTGTTGCTCGTTTTTGAATAAACGAGCTCTTCCACCACCACAACATCACTCTCATTCTCCTCTATCCAGTCTCTGCCCGTTATCCCTGCGTCTAAGGTGCCGTTTTCTACATACCTGGACATTTCTTGTGCTCTGCATATACTACATTCTATTTCCTCGTCGTTTATGTCCGGAAAGTAACTTCTGCTGTTTACATTTATCTTCCAACCAGACTTTTCAAACAGATTTATTGTGGCGTTTTGAAGGCTTCCTTTTGGAATTCCCAACTTTAGCTTTTTCATTTTTTATATACCTCTTCTGGATCAAATATTTTTTTCCCAACAATCTCTGTGGTGCCATCCTGTTTGACCTTTCTGTAAAAACATGTGTCATATCCTGTATGACAAGCAGCCCCTCCCACCTGTTCCACCTGAAAGAGTACGGTGTCATTATCACAGTCCACAAATATCGCTTTTATTTTCTGAACATTACCAGAGCTTTCTCCTTTGTGCCAGAGTTCATTTCTGGATCTGCTCCAAAAGTAAGTTTCTCCTGTTTCAAGGCTCTTTTTCCATGCTTCTTCATTTATGTACGCGAGCATGAGAACCTTGCCAGTTTTATAGTCCTGAACAATTGCTGGTAGCAATCCGTTTCCTTTAGAAAAATCAAGCTTTAGCATAACAGGTTTTCTCCCATACTTCCCAGAAGTTTGGAAAAGACTTTTTTACACACTCTGCCCCTTTTATCTTTATCCCTTTTATTCTGAGTCCTGCAACAGCAAAACTCATAGCAATGCGGTGATCGTTGTATGTTTCTATTTCTGCTCCATGAAGCCCTTCTCCTGCACTTCCTTCTATGAGAAGGCCGTTTTCTATCTGTTTTATGCGACCGCCTACTTTAGTGATTTCATTTATTAGTGCCTGAATCCTATCAGACTCCTTTCCTCTTAAGTGGCTTATATTCCTTATTATTGTTTTTCCTCTTGCAAAGAGGGCCAAGACAGCAAGAGTTGGCACTTGATCGGGCATGTCATTCATGTCTACATCTACACCTACAAGTTCGTGAGTTCCTTTTACAGTAAGTCCTACCGCATCTCTTTCCCAAGTGCATCCCATTTTTTCCAGAATGTTCAAAAATCCTATATCTGGCTGTTTTGAATGTGGATATACATTTACCACGCTCATTTTTCCACCAGTTACTGCAGCGGCTGCCCAAAAGTAAGCAGCACTTGAAGCGTCTCCTTCAACAGTAATGTCCTTTGCTCTGTAAGGTTGTGGTGGAATTCTAAAAAGCCTCAGGTCTTCTGTTGCTCCATAGTTTATACCATAACGCCTCATCATCTCAAGAGTAAGTCTTATGTATGGTTTTGAATAAGGTGGATCTTTTATAACAAGCTCCATTCCGTATTTCAAGCAAGGGCCAACCATGAGGAGAGACGAGATGAACTGGCTGCTTGGTGCTTTTGGAAAAAGAAAAAGACCTCCTACCATAGGACCTTTTATTATCACCGGAAGATGCCACTCCTTTTCCAAAAACCTTACCTCCACTGCTCCTTCCATAAGCGCCCTTAGAAGCTCTTCCATAGGCCTTTCTTTGAGTCTTTCGTTTCCTGTTATAAGCACTTCCTTTTTTGAAAGTGCGGCAAAAGAGCATAAAAATCTCGCTGTCGTACCTGAGTTTCCAACATATACCTCGGTTCTTTCTTGAGGAGGATTTACTTTTCCATTTGTGCCTTTTACATTTAGCTCCCCATTTTCTTCCCACATCTCTATTCCCAGTTTCTTTAATGCCTCCATTGTGTAGATGGTGTCTTCTGAATAAAGCACATCTCTTATTGTGCTTGTTCCGAGTGCAAGAGCAGAAATAAAAAGAAGTCGATGCGTCACACTTTTTGATCCAGGTACATATACCGCACCGTTTACCTGAGAGAGAGTTTTTATCTCTTTGATCATCTATCTGCTTCCTCCTTTTAAAAGAGAAATTACGGTTTCCTTCATGTCAGGAATCGGAGCTTTTTTCCCTGTCCAAAGTTCGAACTGTTTTGCCCCTTGATATACAAACATCTCCACGCCTGAAATCGTTTGACATCCTTTTTCTTTAGCGATTTTGAGAAAGGAGGTCTCTATAGGATTGTATATAATGTCCATAACCAGCGTTTTTTTGTCAAATATCTTATCAGAAACTGGTGGTATTTTTTCGGGTTCTGGATACATACCCAAAGGGGTTGTTTGGACAATTATGTCAAATGTGCCTTTTATATCAGAGAGCGGATAGAATCGAGCATTTAACTCTTCGGCCAAAGCCACACCTCTTTTTTCTGTTCTGTTTGTTATACTTATTTTTGCTCCTTCTTCTTTAAGTGCAAAACCTATTGCCCTTGCAGCTCCTCCAGCTCCTATTATGAGAACCTCTTTTTCTCTAAGATCTGCTGTCCTGTCCTTCAATGCCCTGAGCGCTCCATATGCATCTGTATTGTAGCCAATTACTTTCTCTTCTGTATTTACTAAGGTATTCACTGCACCTATGCTTTTCGCTATGGGATCTAATTCATCCACATACTTACATATCTTCTCTTTGTGCGGAATAGTTACGCTAAGCCCTTTGATTGAAAGAGATTTCATTCCAGCAACCACTCCTTTTACATCTTTGCATGGGAAGTAAAGATACACAGCATTTATTCCGAGCTTTTTAAATGCCCTGTTGTGCATCGCAGGGCTTAAACTGTGAGAAAGAGGATATCCTATTATCCCGAATACCTTAGTTTCAGGATCAATCCTGAACAACGATCCACCTCCATATCTGTTTCAAGATGTGGGCGTTTATCTGACCAGGTGCTGCTTTTTCGTTTAATGAGGCATAAGTCCAAGGACTTCCAAAAGCCGTGCACATCATTCTGCTGGGTCTTCCGTAAGGTCCCATAGCAAAGGAGATAAACTTATATCCGATTTTGCTGTACTTTTCCACGAGGTTTAAAAATAAGAGATTATCTTCCCAGCTATCCGCATATCCTATTAGTTTTAGTATGTCTGCACCTGAGCTAATGAGTCTTTCTGCATACTCATGTAAGAGCTCTTTTTTTACGGGTTTAAAAAAATGTTTCGACATTACTATCTTTGTTTTTCCTTTCCTTCTTAGGAGTTCGTCTTTTAATCTGTTTTCTAACTCGTATTCTACATCTACATAATCTGCTCCAAGCACAACAGCTTCCTTCAGCACTTCTACCCTTTCTTTGTCGGTTACCTCTGCTTTTAGTCCCCCTTCCTCAGGACTTCTGTAGGTTACAAGAATAGGAATGTCTTCATTTAAAAGTTTTCTCAGGTCAAATTCCTTCATGGAGTCAAGCCTAAGCTCTACCAAGTCGGCCAGCCTTTTGGCCTCTTTTATCTTTTTTAAGGCCTCTTCTGTATCGTGTGCGAGCACAGAAACACACATTTTCCACGGGATCACGGCACTTCTATATCTCCTTCTGAGATGGTTGCTGGAAATACAGGGACTCTAATTCCTGGTTTTTTCCACTGAAATATACAAGCTATCGCCGTTTTTTTTGGATCATACCCAAATATAAGCTGGTGATCTTTTGAAAACCTTATTCTACCTACAACTCCGCTCATATTTATCTTTTCCAGCTCTTTTACTACCTTGTCAGGGTCTGTTGTTCCTGCTCTTTCCATGGCTTTTGCAAGCACATATACAGCATCATACGCACATCCAGCTCCGTGACAACTGAGTTTTCTTCTGGCTTCTTCTCCCCAGAAAAGCCCGTACTTCTTGTTAAATTCCACAGACTTGGGAATCTGTTTTATAGGAATAGGTCCTGGCTCAAGAACAAGTAAAAGGAGTTTTTCAACCGCACCGCCTGTAGCATTCCACGCATATTCAGGTGTTGCCGGACTTATTATTCCGGCCAAAAGAGAATTTTTGCACATGGAATGAAACTGCTTTATAAGAATGCCTGACTCTGGCATGTCAAAAAAAGCCAAGGTTATGCTTGCTCTTTTTAATCTGATCTTAAAGAGAGAGGAAGAAAAATCCCTGCTTCCCATGGGATATATGTCAAACCCTTGCAAGTTCCACCCATTTTTTTGAAGCCACGACTTTATCGCATTTCCTGTTTCCTTTGTCCAAAGGACATCTTGCACAATTATGTAGGCTCTTTTTGGTAAGTACCTGTTTTTTTCAAGATAACCTAAAAGTTCCGTAAAGTAAGATACGACACACTTAGCATCTATGCTAAGTCTAAACATGTACTTGTATTTTGAATAATTTTGTCTGATTTTTCTTTCAAAATCCGGGGTAAGAGCAATGGTGCATATGTATGGGATCTTGTATTTTGCTATAAGATCCATTGAAGCAAGAAGCACTTCGGATCTGCTGGCTCCTACTACGATTGCATCTGGTTTTTTGTCCAAGATGAGCTTTTCTACAGCCATAAGAGCATCATATACGGGAACTCCTGCCTCTGCACCTCTCGTATCCAGTGCATATGCCTTTAACATGTGGTAGCCGTCTTTTAGTTTTATCCCCCCTTTTTTGTTTATCTCGTAAACTGCGAGCTGGACAGCTCTCCACGCATCTCTTCCTTCAATGCTTCCCAGACCAGTAGGAACGCCTATAATAACAGGTTTGTTTGCAGCGCAAAGGATATTTGTCCAAAGAATCAACAGAACAATTATTAGCTTACAGCTTTCTTTACTCATCTTTTTTTCCTATGCTAAAGGCATCGGCAATATATTCTCCGAGCACAGCGTATTTTCTCACCCCAGTGGTATATACAAGAGGGTCTATCTTTCTGGGGTCTGGTTTTCCTTCTTTAAGGCAGTCTTCGTTTATGAATGTCTCCACTATTTCCCCTATTACTAACATGTGGCTTCCTACATCCACGCTCTTTGTAACTTTGCATTCCATATTGACTGGACACTCTTCTATCATAGGAGCGTCTTTTAAGGTGCCAAAGAATACCTTAAATACCTCAGACTTGTCATGTTTTGCTCCTGAATGAGTTCCACAAAAGTCCACCTTTTCTACCAAAGAGCTATTAGGCACATTTACTGAAAAGCACTTCTTTTCTTCTATTCCTTTAAGGGTGTGTCTGGACTTCTGTATCGCTACTGCAATGGAAGGCGGCTTTTGAGCCGCAATTCCACACCATGCAGCAGTCATAAAGTTTGGTTTTCCCTCCACGATGCTGCCAATTAGAACAGCAGGCATTGGATAAAGAAGAGTCTTTGGCCCAATTCTCTTTTTCATCTTAAAACTCCTTTCCGGGAGGATTTTATCTATTCGCCGATCACTCTTTTTTCAAGTCTGGAAAGCCTCGTTATTATATCCTCTGTAATCTTTTGCTCTCTCTTTATCCTTTCCATCTCTTGCGC